>JAQWFD010000012.1:28068-89208 GCA_028704555.1 Desulfobacterales bacterium | reverse complement strand
GACCGAATGGGGCATAGTTATTAACGGCATAAAGCAATCGAAATCCACTCGTTCGAAAATCATTTTTAAGCAAAAAAACCGGCCAAGATAATTGACGCGAACCGGACAAAGTAATTGACACCTGATAGGCTTGAATACAGAGATCTGATAAAACAAGCCGAAATCGAATGTCCGGAACCAATCAGGCCAAAGAAAAAGGGCAAAAGGGGGCGGATTAAAAAATCAAAATCCAGAAATCTGTTAGAACGGCTAAGAGATTTCGAGATAGACGTTCTCAGGTTTATGGATAATGAACTTGTTTCGTTTACGAATAATTTGGGCGAAAATGATATCCGGATGACAAAAGTTCAGCAGAAGATATCGGGATGCTTTCGCTCTATGGATGGAGCAAAAATCTTTTGCCGTGTGCGAAGTTATTTGTCTACTTGTCGGAAACAGGGAATTAAGTCAAGCCGTGCACTGGAACTGTTGTTTAACGGCAAGTTGCCAGATTTTGTCATGTAGATGGAAGTATACTAATTTTCAAGCACGCTGAATAGTTACAAATGGGGGTAGATAAATAATGCCGCCTCTCTGCGTCTTGAGCAAAGCGGGCGGTGAACAGGGGGGTGAGAAATCCTGGTCGGGTATCAGAAAGGGCTACCGGTTATTCGCCGTACATATCGGTTATCAGTTTTCGTAGTTGAGCGGCTTCCAACTTTGGTAACTGATCAATTTTCTTTTTTAATCTCAGTTTGCTAATCGTGCGTATTTGGTCAACTGCTATTTCTGCCATGGTATTCGCGCATTTAATCTGGAGGCGGCTTCTCCATTTCGGGTGCAATTTTGAAGTTAAAGGGCAAATGACAACGGTTTCTAAATATTTATTCATTTCATCCTGGCTGATTATAACAACAGGACGAATCTTTTGAATTTCGCTTCCTATAGTCGGGTTGAGATCAGCGAAATATATTTCGTATCTTTTAATATCCAAAGTCTTCATTCTCCAATCCATCGAGAAGCGTTGGATTAAAATCATCCCAATCTTCCTTCTCATCAGCCATAGCCTTATAAGTATCTTCCCAAGAAAGTTTATTGTCATCTTTCTTGCGAAGAAGCAGTCCCTGCTCGGTTTCTTCAAGCAACAAGGAATTATTAAAGCCATATTTTTGAAGAAGCGCTTTGGGTATGCGAATTCCTTTTGAATTTCCAATAGGGACTAATTTAATGTCTCTTGCATGTATTTGTTTTCCCATGAGTATTGTTCCTTATGTTATATATTAGACTCATTATGTAATCATTGTAATTACGCTTTACGATAATGTCAATCATAGAATACCCAAAACAGGGCCAGGTCAATTATGTTTTATTGAACGATTGTATTGCTTACCCTATCTCTGGGCGGACGGCCTGTAATGGGTGTTGCGCTGGGCATTGTAAAAAAGGGGTCATGTCTGCCTTTGACTCTTATTGATTTTGAGCAAGGGCAACCATAGAGTTGCCCCTTTTCATTCTGAAAACTACCCTTTAATTTATTACAAACCAATAATCCAATGGACGTCCCTGAAAACCCTAATCGCCATGCCTCTTCAGAAAAGGAAATTGGCACTGCGAGCGCAAATGCCCCCACAAATACCTGGCTCGCATCTTCCATATTGAAGCTGAATTTCATTTCATTCCCTTTTCATTTGCCGCCATTTAGCACGAAAATCAGGGGCGCAGGCTGTTTTGCGTCCTGTACAATTTTTGGTTCGGCAAAGCCGCTGTCATGTATTTTTCAAATTCTGTCAAGAATGAAGACCTGACCTCGCTATTTTTGTGAGCAAAAATTATTTCTTATGACATCGGTGGGTAATATGCCATATTTGGCCCGGCATGTAATGCCTTTTTGCTCTCGCCATGTCTATATCCTTGTTTTTGGCTCCAAAAAGCTCAAAATAGCCCCGTTTTTAGGGGTGTAATTTAACCTTATCTCTATATTTTTAATCGGCTTTAATTCTGCTTATTTGACAATATTACAAGGTGTTGCGGCGGCCCGACCCAATTTTACTATAATTTCAACACCGTTATATATTTTCCCATAAAAAAGGCAGGGCCAAATGACCCTGCCTTTAAACGGATTCATCTTTATTTTTAATAATTTTACTCTCTGGTAAGACCAAGCTTATTCTTTTACAGTTTGGGCAGCATCACCGGTTTTCTCTTTCACTACTTCGATCGCATCACTGGTTTTCTCTTTCACAACTTCGATCGCTTCTCCAGTTTTTTCTTTTACAGTTTCAACTGTCTGACCGGCTGTTTCCTTAACCGCTTCAACTGTTTGAGCGGCCTTTTCTTCTGACGATGCTGAAGATTTTTCAGTTTTATCGTCATTTCCACATCCGAGAAAAAACAGCATACCGATTATTGTTAGTAAAATTACAGCATATCTCATAATTTCCCCTCCTTCTTATCTATATTACATTAATTTGTTATAACTCCTTGACCGATGCGTAGAATTAAAATTGAGCAGGTTAGAATTTACATTTTGATATGTAACGTCTGAAGCGTTTCAAAGGTTAAATACTTGGTGACGGCAAATTTCTTAGCTGCCTGAAATTTATTGACCGCATTCATGGTTTGAGTTCTGATCGATACCATCGATAGGGCCGGGATCATAACCCGCTTTGACCAGGGCACGCTGAATTTGGTTAATCTTTAACTGGGTCATATTGATCTCACAAAGGATCTGGGTCCATTCCAGATACCCGTGATTCGTCATCAACCGCCGTTGAACGGTTTCATAAACTGCCGGCTGGGTGACCTTTTTAGAGCCTGTTTAAAAATTATTTATAACACAAAGATTTGGCATCTGATGATGAACTGATACTTATTTGAATGGATGTTCCATTATCACATCCCTTTGTATATAACACCACATTATTACAGGAGGATTCACTATGAAATTACCCAAGTATACAACTGATTTAACCGATAGACAATGAAAAATATAATTGCACCTCTGTTGATAGTACCTTCTTCAAAGGCCGAGAGACCTCGAAAGCATGATTTACAAGAGATTGTAAATACCATTCTTTACCTAACGCATACCGGATGCCAGTGGAGAGAACTTCCGCATGATTTTCCACCATGGTCCATGGTGTATTACTATTTCAGAAAATATAAAAAAACAAATTAGGGGATATCGGGACGCCCTTAAAATTCTCAAAAACTCATTCTAATAGCTGATAATTGTTTTCACGCGCGATGCTTTGGCCCCTCTCCACTGAGTATCCAACCCCGGAAACGCTCATCCCTAAACGCCTGGCTAATTCTGTAAGGGAAATCCCCAATTCATGAACCGCCCAATAACAGAAAAGGCTCCTGGCTTTAACCTTTTTTTGCTGTTTGCCTTTTAAGGTTATATCAGCTACCTCGCTATCATAAATATCTGCCACCCTTGATGCTATTCGATCAAGATCATAACCCAACCGCTTTAATTCGTATTTGCGCTCAAATATCTCATTGGCTTGGGAAAGGATATCGGTCACAAAATCCGATTCACCCAATATTCTCTCATCACTTTTAATATGGTCAGTGCCTTTCAAGGCAAATTTTCTTACTTCTGCCCATCCGCCAAGGCTCCTTATCAATCCTCCCCCTGTCAATTCATTGCGTCGCCCTTGTTCAAGACCAGCCTCTACATATGAATAATATGCTTCTTTTGCCAGACCTGCAGCGTCGCCAAAATAACCGAGAACATAATCCACATCCTGCCATGGACAATTTTTCTCACCCATTAACACGCTATGCCCGCTGTAGCTATATTGATTTAAATCAGATAAGGTTTGGACAATTCCTGCCCGGATAGGATTCAGGTGAATGTACCTCACCAGTTCTCTTAGATAAACTTCCTCTTGACAAACGATTGACTTATATCGGTTCTGAAACAGTTGCCCATTCCGTTTGTGTCTCTTGTTAAAACTGACAACGTATCCGGTAAGCAATCTTCTCATCAATGTGGCAATAGGAATTGAACCTGTTCTAAAAAGAAAGTGTGCATGATTTGGAAGAAACGCCCATGCATAGCAAAGGATCCCAGTCTCGGGAAGCAAAGTTGATAGTCGATCTAAGAAATCTTCACGATCCTTATTGTTCCTGTATATTTTTCGACGCTCTATTCCCCTGATCATAATATGATGTAAAACACCAGGTGCGTCTAATCGGGCTAATCTCGGCATGTTTTTACTGCTATCAATCCCTCATTGTCTTGTCAACTGAATATTTCAAGGGCGTCCCCCCTATCAAAAAGCTCTTTGCCCAGACCGGCAACCTGGGGCTGACCGAAAACGCAATGGACGAATGCTTTTCCGCCGTCTGGAACGGATATTCTCCGACCCAGTCCGAAATCTTTCACAAGGCCGCAGACGCCCTGCTGCACAGCAAACCGCTTGAATTCACCTACCGTTCGCCGGGCGCAGACCGACAGACCCGCCGCATTGTCGAGCCCCACCACCTGCAGCACTACATGGCCAGCTGGGTGCTGATTGCCTGGTGCCGGAAGCGCAGCAACTGGCGAAAGTTCTATCTGGCCCGCATCAGCGATCTTTCGGTGTTAAACGAGTCGTTCGAAAAAAAACCCGCCTCAATCTGGAACCATCTTCTGGAAGGCGCTTTCGGCATTTTTCAAGGAGATGCGCTCGTGGATGTGGTACTGCGGTTTTCCCCCTTTCGTTCCCGGTGGGTTCGCGAACAGAGCTGGCATCCTGACCAGAAAATTCAGGATCTTGCCGACGGGGGCCTGGAACTGACGCTGCCGGTGGCCGATTTTCGGGAAATCAAGATGCGCATCCTACAGTTCGGCGCGGACGTGGAGGTGATCAGCCCTGCGGATTTAAGACAGGAGGTGGCCACAGAGGTCAGGCGGCTGCAGGACTTGTATGAAAAGACAGCCGGATGATACGTCAACACTCCTCGCCCCTTTGCCTGAAAATTCAGACGCGGTAAAAATTATTTGGGACATAGGACGCTACATGTCCGGGGTGGGGGCGTATGATGTCATTTACGATGGCCGGATATCTAAAAACCATCAGCCCGGAGAAAGCGGCTCAAAGACCTGCGGGCAAGCGCCTCCCTGATGTTAGTTGAAGGTGGGTGTGTGGGCTCTATTGGCAAGGATTAGGAGGATGATTCATGACCGTGAACAATTCAATTCCTGATTATTTTAAATACTGGGGCAAGGCGGAAAAAGCCGAGGAAGGCAAACCTGCAAGATATCATCTTTTGCCCTATCATTGTCTGGATGTGGCGGCGGTGGCGGCGGCTTAGTGGGAGGCGAGTCCGACAATCCGGCATGGTTTTCAATTTCAGAATGTTATGCCGATTGAACAGCTACGGGCTTGGGTGCTCTTTTTTGTGGCTTTGCATGACTATGGCAAGTTCGATGTGCGTTTTCAGTTACGTGCAAGACATATCTGGGAGGGCCTTTACCCAAATACAAACAACTACGATTTCCTGCCGTCAACACAGGATTGCAAGAATTATTACCACGGAGAAAAGGGACTATCGTGGTTTATGGATGATCAAGGGCAGAAATTAAGTCTTACCTCTCCTGTCTCAGGCATTGGACTAAGTTTTCTTGATGATATTGAAGAACCATTCTCGGATCGATGGTCGGCATGGAAACCATGGTTGGAAGCGGTAACCGGCCACCATGGCCACATTAAAGACGCGTCATATTTAGCTTCAGCATCCTTACCACCGACTTGTGATCAAAATTTTGCCGAAGTTGATCATCAGGCCCGAACTGAGTGGTTGGCAGCATCGGAAGGCTTATTCCTTCATCCTGTGTCGCTTTCTATAGATGATTCACCTCCTGCATTTTCTCCGTTGATGGCTGGATTCTGTTCTGTTTCCGACTGGCTTGGTTCTCGTTGTGATGAACAAAATTTTTCCTATCAAGCCAAGCCCCAAGAATTGTCTCTTTATTTTGAACAACGTTGCGCAGTGGATGCCATCAAAACTCTCGACATAGCCGGTATTAGAGGTAAAGCAAAAAAATATGAAGGAGTGTCGGTCTTATTGAATTCGAACTTTACCCCGCGTTCCATGCAGACCTTGGTTGACAGACTGCCGTTACAATCTGGAATGACTGTCGTCGAAGCCCCAACAGGAAGCGGCAAAACCGAGGCAGCTCTGGCCTATGCATGGAGGCTAATAGGTGCTGGGTTGGCCGATTCCATAATTTTTGCCTTGCCAACCCAAGCCACTGCTAATGCCATGCTCGGACGCCTTAAAAAAATAGCGACAAAACTTTTCGAAAATCGTCCTAATGTTCTTCTGGCTCATGGAGCAGCTCGTTTTAACAAAATTTTTACAAATTTGAAGCACGCGGCAATTAAAGAATATGAAAAGGAAGATGGGTGGGTGCAGTGCAGCCAATGGCTGGCCGAAAGCCGAAAACGGATATTTCTTGGACAAATTGGTGTTTGCACCATTGATCAGGTGCTGATTTCGGTACTCCCGGTCAGACATCGATTTGTCCGCAGTTTCGGGGTGGGGCGTAGCGTGCTTATCGTGGATGAGGTGCATGCATATGACGCATACATGTGCGGGTTGCTTGAAGAGGTATTGCGGCAGCAGAGGGACGCTGGAGGTTCAGCAATTTTGCTTTCCGCGACGCTTTCCGGGCAACAGAGACGACATCTATTTGAAGCTTGGGCCGCGGAAATGGAACCGCAGGAAGTCAATGATCCATATCCCTTGGCGACTTGGACGGCAGGAGAAAGACCAATACCTTTTGAGCTTGATCCGGATCAAGTGCCTGCCGGAACCATTGTGGACATAGAATCCATAAGGTGTGAAGGGATGATGCCGGATCATTCTTTGCTGGAACGAGTCATTAATGCAGCCGAGGGCGGGGCGCAAATCGCTATCGTCTGCAATCTGGTGGATGTCGCACAAACGGTCACCACAACACTGCGAACTCTTAGCTCTATACCGGTTGATTTGTTTCATGCCCGTTACTGTTACAAACATCGGCAGGAAAAAGAATTGGACGCCATTACCCGTTTCGGTCCGGAAGGAAAACGCGCAACAGGACACATTCTGGTAGCAACGCAGGTCATAGAACAATCACTCGATCTTGATTTTGACTGGATTATCACTCAAATCTGTCCTGTTGATCTATTGTTTCAGCGGCTCGGGAGACTGCATCGCCATAAACGTACCAACCGTCCTCTGGGATTCGAACAACCATTCTGCACGATTCTTTTGCCGGAAGAAGTTGATTACGGTTTGCATGAAATGATCTATGGCAACGCCCGTGTGCTGTGGCGTACTGAACAGAAAATCATCTCTGCTCCAGATACCCGGATCATTTTCCCGGATGCATACCGCACCTGGATTGAATCGGTTTATCAACAGGAAGTGTGGGGGAATGAACCTCCCGAGATCCAAAAAAAGTATGAAAAGTTTCTCGACGAAGTTGAGGCTGTAAAAAGATTTAAGGCGAAGTACATGATCAGTTCCGTGGCCAATCCTTTTGCCGATACTGACGAAAAAATTACAGCTGTAACTCGCGATGGAGAAATGAATTTAACCGTTATCCCTTATTGCCTTTGTGCAAGCGGCAAGATGTTGATGGACGGAACTGTTCTGGAATCGTTTGATGAATACCAGCGCCTTGAAGTCTTGGCATTGAACAGCATCGGAGTCCCAAAATCATGGCGTTATTCTTTGGATGAGTCGGATGAGGATGGGAGATTTTGGCTGGAAATGGAACAGGACGGAGATGGCTATAAGGGGCGTTCAAACGGAATGATCTTTCGCTATCACAAAGATACAGGAATGGAGAAAGAAAAATGAATCTGCTGTTAGAACCCTGGATTCCGGTGCGTTCCCTTTACGGGGGCAGCCCGAAGAAAATTGCATTGCGAGAATTGTTGTGCGGCGATGACAAATGGGGTCTATGTTTGCCCAGAGATGACATGGAACTCGCTGCATTGCAGTTGCTTATCTGCATTATGCAGACACTCATTACTCCCAAGACAATTATAGAACTGAAAACTCGCATAGCGAAATCGTTGCCGAAAGAAGAATACGATTTGGCGATTCAGCCATTCAGTGATTGGTTTCAGCTTGATCATCCCAAATATCCTTTTATGCAGATGCGGGGCGCTAAGGTAATTACTCCCATGGATAAGCTTTTTGCGGGAATTACTGGGGCGGAAAATTGTTGTTTCGTTAATGAGCCCGGTCTGGTCAAAGAACTTTGTGGAGGATGCACGGCTATAGCTCTTTTCAATCAAGCATCATGTACTCCAGGTTTTGGAGGCGGATTTAAAGAGCCCCTGCGTAGTGGCACTCCAATTACCACTCTGATTCAAGGGGCTCATTTGCGACAAACGGTTTGGCTAAATGTACTACACGAAGATGAGGTTAAACGCATTCTGCCATGGCACCATACAACTTCGAAACAGAAACCAACGTGGATTGCGCCTATTACCACTGGTACAAAGTCTGCGGAATCCATTGGGATAGTTCGCGGCTTATTTTGGCAACCTGCGCATATAGAACTTATGCCTCCAACAAAAAAGGAGAGTATGTGCTATTTGTGCGGACAACCAACAAGTCAATGCTATACGAGGTTTAAGAAAGACAAATTTTCAAACTACAAAATAAGTGGAACTTGGCCTCACCCACATTCACCACGTATTCTTGAACTTAAACGGGGTGGTGAGATTGAACATCGCTTTCCATCGTTCACTTCAATTGCTCCCGCTTGGTCGCAATTAAATCGTTTTGTTATCCAGCAGAGGCCAGAAGTATCAATCGAGGGGTACGAACCCGCAGCCGTTGTTCTTCAATCAAAACAAATTTATGGTCAACAGTCCCAAAAACTTCATTTGATCATCGGGGGTTATGGCCGGAAAAAGGCATCGATTGTACGTCGATGTCATGAGGTTTACGCCTTTAGCCCGGGATGGGATGAACATCCCTTGGTCATTAAGGATTTTGTTTGGTACGGCATTGAATACAAAAATGCTTTGACCGAAGCAGTAAGTCTGTTTTGTAAGGGCAAAAAAGACAAATATGATAGCGCCAAAAATCTGAAGGGGATCGGAGAAAAGATTAGACTCTATAAAATTGCCGAAGATCAATATTATAGAAGATCAGAGCCTGTAGTCTTGGAAACTTTAGCCTGTATCGACTTTTCAATCCCTGGCCCTTTTCTTTTGAACCTGGGGCATGCTTTGAAGGAAATATGCCGAGAACTTTTCAACGAGATTGTGCTGCCGTATTCGAATGATCCTGAACTGATTCACACGATGGCAATCGCAAGAAAAACTCTCGACTTCAATTTGAAAAATCTTGAACCCCAAAAGGATATAAGGAGGAAATGATGGAACAATTGAAGCTTCCTGATTTTATGGATTTATACAAAGGATGGGAGCATCTGCCCCCGGGGTCCAGGGCCGAGTTGCGAAGAACTGCAACCCCGGATGACCTGCTTGAAATCCCGGCATTCTATCGTCTTTTCAGTGGCAGGGCTTATTCGGAATGGGCCAAACTCAGATTCCAGCGGCTGATTTTTTGTCTTCCCTGCCTGACGCACACAAATGAAGATATTGGCATAGGGAAGGCGCTTGCAAAGGGTATGAAGGTCACTGAGAAACGGTTGTTTCAGGTTGTCCGTTCAGAACAACCGAATGACATGATTCAATTGCGGCGTATCCTCAAAATGGCTGAACCTGCGGTGAACTGGCCCAAGGCCGCTAAACGGCTCTGGTACTGGAATAAGCGCAGTAAGCGAGATTTGCTTGAAGAATATTTCATCAATCAACCCCCAAAGAATCACTAATACAAAAAGCGAGGAATCATTATGGATAAAAATTTCATCAATTTTCATGTATTGATCTCCCATAGCCCGTCATGTCTTAACCGCGATGACATGAATATGCAGAAGTCCGCTGTTTTTGGCGGCAAGCGGCGAGTTCGTATTTCCAGCCAAAGCCTGAAGCGGAGCATACGGAAAAGTCCATATTATAAAACCCATCTTGGCGAGACGAGTATTAGATCTCGTAATCTATTGTTATTACAAAATAAGTTTGTAGAAGATTTGCTGTGCGAATTTGATGAGCAGACTATTCAGGAAGCGGTAACTCGGTTTGTCACGACCAAAGATGTTGTAGATGATAATGATGAAGATCAAGTAGAAGAAGCTGGGACGGAAGAAAACCCCAAAAAGAAAATTGCTGTCGCGCCGTGGGTGAAAGATGAATTTAAAATAATCTGCCGAATTGTGAAAGAAATACGGGATGAGGGATTAACTGAAGAAGAGGAAGAAAAGGCCCTCGTAAATTTTGAGAAGCAGAAAAAACCGAAGAACGGAAACAAAAAACCTCTTGAGCATTTTCGTGAAAAATTTTTTTCCAAAAAAATTGATACAAAATTAAAGGAAAACCTATCGGCGTTAATTATTGCCATAGGATCTGCCAAAGATGTGGCTCTATCCGGTCGAATGGCAACCTCCGGTTTAATGACAACTGTTGATGGGGCTATGTCCATGGCTCATTCCATCACCACTCACACAGTTGATGCGGATATTGACTGGTTTACTGCGGTTGATGACTTACAGGAGTTAGGTTCCGGTCATCTGGATACTCAGGAATTTTCAAGCGGAGTCTTTTACCGGTATGCCAGTCTCAACCTTGGCCAGCTACAGGAGAATCTTGGGAATGCCCCGCGTGAAAAGGCACTTGACATAGCGGCGCATCTTCTCCATTTGATGGCAACAATTGTGCCTTCAGCCAAACAGCAGAGTTTTGCCGCTCATAATCTTGCGGATCTATCTATGGTCTCCTTTTCCGATATCCCGGTATCTTTGGCAAATGCTTTTGAAGAGCCGGTCAAGCCTGATCAACCGGGCGGATATCTTAAACCTTCGATTAACGCCCTCCATGAATATTGGCAAAAAATTCACTCGGGCTACAGTCTTGAAGAGCGTTGCGGTGAATTTATTGTTGGAGATGTGCCATTACCGGATAGCATGAAGTATTTCACAAAATTGGATGATCTGAAAAAATGGGTTCGCAATAACGGTGAGGGTTAAGCCATGCGTAAATTTCTGATTCTCAAATTGCAGGCGCCAATGCAATGCTGGGGCGAGCACACTTTTGAAGGACTGAGACCATCAGCTAATCTTCCATCAAGGAGCGGAATTTTAGGCCTTATAGGATCATGTCTTGGCATAAAGCGTAACGATCAGAAACAACTTCAGGAACTCGCTGACAGCGTGGGCATGGCTGTGCGGGTGGATACTCGTTGTTTGACGGGAAAAAATGGTAGTTTCAAGACTCTTAGAATCGTTAAAACAACGGATTATCACACGGTTCTGGATGCACGGGCTGATTATGAAGGGAAAAAACAGCCTCATAAAACCATTCAGACTTGGCGAGAATATCTTTACGATGGTGAATTCACTGTTTCGCTTTGGAATCACAATCATGCCCGGATATCGCTTGACCAACTTGAAGCTTCGGTAAAACGACCTGTTTTCACACCCTATTTAGGACGCAGGTGTTGTCCGCTTGCACGGCCGCTTTTTCTGGAAAGGCTTCAAGCCATGAATTCTGTTGATGCGTTGAAAGGAATACCTCCTTCCGGCGGGACAATATACAGTGAAGAGAAAATAGATAGTAAAAATGTTCGGATGAAAAGAGTTCGCGATGTGCCGCTTGTACAGCAGCCTCGTCAATTCGCTGGTCGGAATCTGTACATATATGGAGGTGAATATGTATCTGACTAAGATACTGATCAGAGGAACGGCATGCCATAAGCCCTATGAGATCCATCGCGTTATCTGGAATCTTTTTCCTGAGGATTCTATGGCGATTCGCGATTTTCTCTTCCGTGTTGAACGTTCGGATAAAGATCACGCCGAAGTGCTGATGCAATCGAGCAGGGTGCCTGTTTCATCGATTAAGGCGGCTCAAATCATTGCCAGCAAAGAATATCACCTCTCATTACAAAGTGAACAACGCTTACGATTTCTGATAGTAGCAAATCCTGTAAAGACAATTAATGATGAAATGGAACGAAAAAACAGCAAGGGGCAGACAAAAAAGTGCCGAGTTCCGCTCATACACGATGAAGAACAACGGGCATGGATCAGTCGTAAGTTGGGGGATGCTGCGTCTCTGGAGTTTGTAAATATTCATCCATCATTCCCGCTTCGGTTTAGAAAGTTTAGAGAGAATCGGGCAGGGAAAATCCAACCTGTTATTTTTCGTGGTGTTTTTAAAGTTGACGACACGAACGCCATGGCCGATTTGATAAGAAAAGGCATAGGGCCAGCTAAAGCCTTTGGCTGTGGGTTACTTTCGGTAGCGAGGGTTTGACATAAAAACCAAACTGGTCGTTCTCAAAAACAGGGAAATCCGGAGAACCCTTCACAATAATGAATGGTGGTTTGCCGTTGCCGATGTTGTCGAAGCACTTACGGACAGCGCTGATATCCGCCAATACATCAAAAAAATGCGGCGGCGCGATACCGAGCTTGATTCCTACTGGGGTACAATCTGTACCCCACTTGAATTGCTTGCGCCGGACGGGAAAAGGCGCAAGACAAATTGCGCCAACACCGAAGGCATCTTCCGCATCATTCAGTCCATCCCTTCGCCCAGGGCCGAGCCGTTCAAACGGTGGCTGGCAAAGGTCGGTTATGAACGGGTTCAGGAGATTGAAGATCCTGAATTGGCAACAAAAAGGACGAAAGCCATATACAGAGCCAAAGGATATTCGGATGTCTGGATAGAAAAATGGATGCGAGGCATCTCCGTTCGGGCCGAGTTGACCGATGAGTGGAAAAAGCGCGATGTAAAGGGTGAGCCGGAATACGCCATTCTGACTGCGGAAATTTCCAAGGCCGCTTTCGGTGTGACGCCGTCCGAGTATAAGGAATTAAAAGGACTTGAACGGGAAAATCTGCGGGATCACATGACCGATCCGGAGCTGATTTTTTCCATGCTGGGCGAGGCCGCCACCACCGAGATCGCCCGCAAACAGGATGCGCAAGGGTTCATCGAAAATAAAACGGCAGCCCGCAAGGGGGGCAGAATTGCCGGTGAGGCGAGGGAAAAGCTGGGGGTGGAAACGGGCGAAAAGGTGGTCACTCCCGAAAATTACCTCGCTGAGCCGGAAAGCCGAAAGCGGCTGAAAGGAAAAAAATAACGTGTTGGCGCACAAAGTGATCAAGATGCAGATCTGGAGGGCTGGTTATGACTGAACCCATTCTTCCGCCATTAAAACCCATACCCATCAAGGACAGAGTCTCAGCTATTTTTGTAGAAAAGGGAAATCTCGACGTGATTGACGGCGCATTTGTGGTGGTGGACAAAACCGGTGTGCGCACCCATATCCCGGTTGGCGGGGTTGCCTGCCTGATGCTGGAACCGGGGTCAAGGGTTTCCCATGCCGCTGTCACGCTTGCCTCAAGAGTCGGGTGTCTTCTGGTCTGGATCGGCGAAGCCGGGGTTCGGCTCTATGCATCGGGCCAGCCGGGCGGGGCGCGCGCTGACAGGCTTCTTTATCAGGCAAAGCTCGCTCTGGACGATGCGGCCCGGCTCAAGGTGGTCCGCAAGATGTATGAAATCCGCTTCGGGGAAAAACCGCCGGAAAAAAGAAGCGTTCTGCAGTTGCAGGGCATCGAGGGCGCGCGCGTTCGGAAGATGTATGAACTGCTGGCAAAGCAGCATCGGGTAACATGGACCCGTCGCAATTATGATGCCGGCAACTGGGGCAGCGGCGATATGGCCAACCGCTGTCTGAGCTCGGCCACCGCCTGCCTCTACGGAATCTGTGAGGCGGCCATTCTTGCCGCAGGATATGCGCCGGCAGTCGGTTTTATCCATACCGGAAAACCGCAGTCTTTTGTCTATGACATTGCGGATATTTTCAAATTTGATACAGTTGTCCCCGTGGCATTCAGAATTGCCGGTCGCAAACCCGGAAATCCGGAAAGGGATGTCCGGCTTGCCTGCCGGGATATTTTCCGACAGACTCGCCTTTTGAAGCGAATCATCCCGACAATTGAACAGGTGCTTGCCGCGGGAGAAATAACCCCGCCGGTTTCTCACAAGGAAGCGGTGGATATCGCAATACCCAACAAGGAGCAGATTGGCGATGCTGGTCATCGTGGTTGAAAACGCGCCCCCGAGGCTGCGCGGACGTCTTGCCCTCTGGCTTCTCGAAGTCAGAGCCGGGGTCTATGTCGGAAAAGTTTCACTGAGAACACGGGAGATGATCTGGCATAACGTGCAGGAAGGCGTTGCCGACGGCAACGCAATCATGGCCTGGAATACGAATACGGAATCGGGATTTGATTTCCTGACGCTGGGTCCGAACCGGCGGTTGCCTGTTGAGATGGATGGAATCAAACTTGTTTCGTTTTTGCCTGAAAAAAATACTGCCGAAACACTGAATGGATCTTCTGAAGATGGCTGAAATTTTGTTTGAAAATTCCGGTAGATTTTTGCTCTTTGAAAATTGAATGATATTTCATTGAGTTAGAAGAAGTCCGTTCCCCACACACGTGGGGATGAACCGATCGGGCCCTGGATAACGCCAACGCTGTCATGCCGTTCCCCACACACGTGGGGATGAACCTCCGCCGTGTAGGATTGTTCCATCTTTTGCTGCCCGTTCCCCACACACGTGGGGATGAACCGCTGGAAATCCCGGGGAAAATGGGGCTATATAAATTATGCTATTTTACCGCAGCGTGCACCCGATGGTTTAACTCGCTTCCCATGATTGTAACGTATTTCTTAACGTCGTCCTTTCAGGACTCATGGCCGTGTGATTCATTCAACCGGTGGTTAAAAACCACCGGCTATACGACTCAACCCCTGATCGGGGTTTCTGTTGCCATCAATTTCGTGTAACTCCATAGTGTCTGGCGTAACGAATAGCGTTTTATCCGTTGGCCTTCCCATCCTCTGTACGCTGTAGTAAATTTTCCTTTTTTGAACCTCACGAAATATAAAATCCCCCTCCCCTCTGCGCTCCCTGCGCCTCAAGCGAAGCGGGCGGTAAAAATTCTTTTTTTGCGTCTAGTTTATTCCAGTCAAGTTTTAATTGGCTTTGCGTGAGACCTGTTCTTTTCCCTGTTTTTTCCGGCCGCCAAGAGTCACAAAATACACAAAAAAGCTACCTCTCTTTGCGATTCTTGTGACCTTTTGCGGCTATCAATCTTTGGCATTTTAGGATCACCGTAACCACCCGTTCCAGATCCGCTTCCGTCATGGCCGTCTCCGAAGGCAGACAAAGCCCCCGCGCAAATCAATCCATCCCCATCCGCTGTGTCATCTGTGATGAATTTTCCTTCGGGCACCGGCATATTCACGTAGCGATCTGAGACCCTCTATTTCCTTGCAATCATATGACTCATATGCTAGGTTTATTACAACCCGTTAAACCCACTCCGGACATTTCAGCGCCTTTGTCTGAATCCATCCGGGTCTATAATCACTTTTTCTGATCATCTATCCATAAGGAGGTCATCCATGTTTGATCTTATCAAAAAAAGCTTGCTCACCGGCATTGGTATGGTGCTTAAAACAAAGGACGAGGTGGAGGAACTTGCAAAGGACCTGATTCAAAAAGGCAAGCTGTCCGAAAAAGATGGCAGGGAATTTTTGAATGACCTGATGAAAAAATATGATGAGGCCACCAGCAAGTTTGAAGGACGCGTAGAAACCACGGTGAAAGATTTTTTGAAAAAAGCCGATATCGTAACGATGGATGAGCTGAACGAATTAAAAACCGAAATCAGCGAACTTAAAAAAGCCATCCATAAGAATAACAAAAAACCCGAATAAATGTCAGCAGCTCTCCGATGGTGAACATTCGAAAAATCGGCGTTATCGGACGGACCTACCGTCACCTGAACCGTTACCGGCAGATCCTGACCGTATTTATCAAATACGGGTTCGGCGATCTGCTGGAACTGCTTAAGATCGACCAGTATCTGGAAACAGGTCTGCGGATGCTGTCGACCCGCAGCCGCGAAAAAGTGGAAAGACTCAGCCGGGCGCAACGGCTCCGCATGGCTTTTGAAGAATTGGGCCCCACCTATATCAAACTGGGGCAGGCCGTTTCCACCCGAACCGATCTGGTACCCGGCGAATACATCACCGAATTTTCCAAACTTCAGGATCAAGTCCCTTCGATCGATTTCAGCTATATCAAATCCATTATCGAATCCGAGTTAAAGTTACCCATCGATCAGATCTTCGATGCTTTCGATGAAAAGGCCATCGCATCGGCATCCATCGGACAGGTCCACCGGGCACGTCTCAAGGACGGAGAACCGGTGGCCGTAAAAGTTCAGCGGCCCGGTATCCGAAAACTGATCGAGGTCGATCTGGAAATCATGCTTCACCTGGCGACCCTGATGGAGCGTCACATCGAGGGGATGGACCTTTACCGGCCGGTGAAAATCGTTGAAGAATTTGCCAGAACCCTTGAAAAAGAAATCGATTACACCAACGAAGCGGCCAATATGGAGCGTTTTGCCGGTAATTTTTTAGATGATGTGACAATTTACGTCCCCAAGGTTTTCAAGGATACCACCGCCCCCCGGGTCCTGACGATGGAATATGTGTCCGGAATCAAGGTCTCCGAGGTCCACGAGCTGACGCAAAAAGGTCTGGACCGGAAGATTATTACCGCCCGCGGCGCCCATCTGTTTTTAAAGCAGGTCTTTGACCATGGATTTTTTCATGCCGATCCCCATCCCGGAAATATTTTTGTCCTGCCCGACAATGTGATCTGTCTGCTGGATTTTGGCATGATGGGATATATCGATCGAAAAACACGTGAGCTGTTTGTCGATCTGATCGACAGCATTGTTCACCGGGACGAGGTCAAGGCCACCCAGATTCTCCTGAAGCTGACCACGTGGGTCGAAGAGCCGGATATCCGGGATCTGGAAAAAGGGGTTGCCGACATTATGGGCACTCATCTTTTCAAGCCCTTGAAGGACATCCGGATCGGCAAACTGATTCAGCAGATGTTCGAGCTGGTGTCCCGTCACCGGCTCAGAATTCCGGCCGATATTTTCCTCATGATCAAATCCTTCAGTGCTATGGAAGGGGTGGGAACCATGCTGGACCCGGAATTTGACATAATCTCCCAGGCGGCCCCTTTCCTGAAACAGATCAAACTCGCAAAACTTCACCCGCAGCGACTCGCCGAGGACATCGTGTCCATATCATCGGACCTGCTGCAATTCACGCAGCAGTTTCCTAAAGACATGCTGGAAATAGGCCGTCTGATACGCAGCAAAGATCTTTGCGTAAAATTTGAAAACCAGGGCCTTGACACCATGATGGGAACCTATGACCGGATCAGCAACCGGATATCGTTTTCCATCGTAATCGCGGCATTGATCATCGGCTCGGCGCTCATCATCATTTCTGAAATCCCCCCCATGATGTTCGGAATCTCCATGATCGGAATCATTGTTTTTGTAGCCGCCGGCATCATGGGCATATGGCTGCTGATCGCCATACTGAAAAAAGGCAGGCTATAGGATTAAAAATAGCGCCCTTGCGGGCGGACTGAGGAGCGCTATCGCTTGAGGAGCACTTCGTTTGAGGCAAAAGACAAGAAACGAAAGTCTTTTAACTTATGACATCTTCAAAGAAACAAAAATCTTCCCACTCAAGCGCAGCACCACTCAGCATGTAACCTATTGATTAAATAATTCAAAGGGCTCGATCATAACTTCGGCCATAGTTCCGGCATCCCCCGGATCGTGTTGGAGAAGCCGGCAATGGGCGCGACGGAGCACGCGACAACGTGACTGAAGTTATGATCAAAGCCTCAATCAAAAAATGAAAATTCCTCTACTATCAAGCTACGAGTGCGCAAGGTCGCCAAGTCAAACGACCGAATAGCCCGGCCCTTCGCCCCCCTCCGGGCAGGTCCACGTGATATTTCTGAACGGATCTTTTATTTCGCAGGTCTTGCAGTGCAGACAGTTGGACGGATTCAGTTTCAGCCGCCGCTTTGAAGTTGCTTCATCGATCTCTATTTCATACACGCTGCCGGGACAAAATCGCGTGCAGGGACTCCGGTAGGTTTCATAACACCGGGTCACACACAAATCCGCATCATGTACAACCAGATGACAGGGCTGGTCTTCCCGATGCATGGTCCGGGACAGGTACACGCCGCCCAGTTTATCCGGATACAGAACCCCGTCAACGGCCGCCCCGGATTTGCCTCCTGCAAGAGGAGTTTTTCCGGCTTCTCCGGTTTTAAAGGGCCTGAGTGTTTTAAAGTCTTCTTCAAGGGGCATCGGGTCCTGAAACCCCCGTCCCCGGGTCAGGTACTGAAGCCCCAGGTGAATCAATTTGGCGGGTGCTTTTTTCGCCAGTGCCTGAGCAAAATTTCTGCCTTCGTATATTTCTTCCTTTGCCCAGCTGGTTTCAAACAGATCCTGGTATGCCCACAGGCTGTCCTGAGAAAAATCATTCTTTTCAACGGCGTTGAGAATGGCATCGGCCGCCAGCATTCCGGATTTCATGGAGACATGAATGCCCTTAAGGCCGGGGGTATTGTGCATTGCCGCACAACCGCCGATAAAAACCCCGCCGCCGGCCGCCAGCCCGGGAATTGTGTAATAGCCGCCGGTGGACACGGTTCGAGCGCCCTGTTCAATGACCCTGCCGTTTTTGATAATGTCCGCGACAAAGGGATGCCGTTTGAACGCGATAAACTGATCATATACATCCAGCGCCGGATCATCATAGGACAGGCCGACCAGAAACCCGAGAGCGACCTTGTTATCCTTCATTTCATAGATAAACCCGCCGCCCGGCGTATTTAACCCGAGAGGATATCCCATCATATGAATCACATTGGCCGGGCGGGCGGTAAAATAATTATCTGCGGCAAGCGCAATGACTTCCTTGATGCCGGTTTCATACACCTGGGGCATTTTTCCTTCCGAGAGGTTCAACTTGCTGCAGACATCTCCCATCAGGCTGCCTTTTGCCCCCTCACCGAAAACCGTAACCTTTGACATCAAATCGATGCCGGGTTCAAAATTGGCCCTGGGCTGACCGTCCTTTCCAAGCCCCTTATCACCGGTCCGAACGCCGGCAATTGTTTTCCCGTCATCCGCATACAGAACCTTCTGACCGGCAAAACCCGGAAAGATATTCACCCCGAGATCCTCCGCAATACCGGCAAGCCACCGGGTAAATTTCGACAGGCTGACGATAAAAAACCCGTTATTATGCATATATCGGGGTACAAGCGGTAGCTTGTACGCCTTTTGACGCGCCAGAAAATAAAATTCATCGTCTCGGACGACAGCCTCAACCGGACAGCCTTTTTCGAGAAAATCCGGTATCAGCTCCTTCAGGGCGACCGGATTCAAAACCGCGCCGCTGATCGCATGCGATCCGATTTCCGCGCCCTTTTCAATCAGCGCCACTTGCAGATCGATATGCTTCTGCCGGGCCTGTTGCATCAGACGGATCGCCCCCGCAAGGCTGGCAGGTCCTCCCCCGATAAAAACCACATCAAAATCAATTCGTTCATGTTGTGATGTCATGTTTATTCTCCCGCTGGATTTGATACGTCCGGATATTCAGTGTCAGTCCGACGTCCGCCGTTTCCCTTACCCGGCAGCATCGTCATCGGAAAAAACCATTATCATGATACCAGAACTTTGTAAATACGCACAAAATTCAACCACATAGACATCCTAAATTCCAGAAAACCTGATTTCCACGTATTTTTTAAAAGCCCCTGCCTGTGATACGATTGATGTATTGGAAATAGAACTGTTATATCAATGTGTTATAATTATCATGTCATGAATTCTGAAATCCGGATACCAAAAGATGCGCATCGATGGAAGTTTTGAACCCGAAAATGAGAATTTATGCTAAAATATTTTTTATATCAACCATTCAACGCCCGCACCCTCGAGCAACCGCCCGGCATCACTTCCGAAGCCGGTTTTGATTATTTCAGCATGGGGAAAAACCCCCTGTCCCGGACCCGGGGCCTCGGCAAAAATAAATCGCACAGGCCTTTGTGCTGAACTGAAAGTTGACACATAAGTAATTCTTTGTTAATACCTTTAAGGTTCTAACTTTTAAATTTATCCATTGATATTAATAAGCTTTTAACCATTCATTTTTGGAGGTTTACATGAAAAAAACCTTGTTTCTATCGTTAATTTTATGTCTGATTGCCGGAACCGCTCTGGCTGCCGGCACCATCAAAATCGGATTGATGTGTCCGTTGACCGGCCCATGGGCCAGTGAAGGCCAGGACATGAAGGATATCGTCACCCTTCTGGCAGATGAAGTCAACGATGCCGGAGGACTTATCGGGAAAAAGCTGGAGATTATCACGGCGGATGACGGTGGTGATGCCAGAAACGCCTCTCTTGCCGCCCAGAGACTTTCCACTCAGGGAATTATAGCGGTGATCGGAACTTACGGTTCAGCCGTTACCGAAGCGACTCAGGGCATTTATAATGAATCTGAGATCATCCAGATCGCCAATGGCTCCACCAGCGTCCGGCTTACGGAAAAAGGATTGAACTATTTTTTCAGGACATGCCCCAGGGATGATGAGCAGGGATATGTGGGATTCAACACCATCCAAAGCATGAATTTCAAACGTATTGCCATTCTTCACGACAATTCAAGCTATGCCAAGGGCCTTGCGGATGAAACCCTGGCACATTTAAAAAAAGCAGGGGCCAATATCGTATTTTACGATGCCCTGACCCCCAAGGAAAACGATTACACGGCGATTCTGACCAAAATGAAGGCAGCTGATCCGGACTGCGTCTACTTTACCGGTTACTACAGTGAAGTGGGGATGCTGCTGCGCCAGAAAAAGGAAATGGGCTGGAATGTAACATTCATTGGCGGCGATGCCACCAACAATCCGGATCTGGTCAAAATTGCCGGCACGGATGCCGCTGAAGGATATTATTTTCTGAGCCCGCCGGTGCCTCAGGATTTACCGACACCGGAAGCCAAATCCTTTATGACAAATTTCAAAAAACGCTATGACAAAGAGCCCGGCTCCATCTGGGCGGTACTGGCCGGTGACGGATTCAAGGCAATCGCCGGCGCCATAAGGGCAACCGGATCGACCGATGCATCCAAACTTGCCGCATATCTTCACAAGGAGCTCAAAGACCTGCCGGGTCTGACCGGAAAAATTTCCTTCAACGAAAAAGGTGACCGGGTCGGTGATGTTTATCGCGTGTATAAAATTGACGGCACCGGAAACTTTATTCTGCAACCCTGATTCGGTCCTTCTGCCTTTTAGATTGAGCCAGGGTTTATACCAGACAAAGGCGCTGCCCGGTTATGTCGATCCGGCACAGCGCCTTTGAGATATTTCAAGGGCATCCCCATCACCATTGATGCAGGGAATGACTTGACCTGTCTGAAACATATTGATACTTTTGCCGATTACATCAAATACAAATTCATGCCGGCCGACAGACAGCCTTCGGCCGACGGAAACTTAAAAGTTACGCCTAATGGAACTTTTTTTCCAACAACTCACAAATGGTCTTGCCGTAGGGGGCATTTACGCCCTGATTGCTCTCGGATACACGATGGTCTACGGCGTATTAAAATTAATCAATTTTGCTCACGGGGATTTATTTACCATCGGCGCCTACCTGGGATTAACCCTGCTGACGGCCATGGGCCTGACCGACCATCTGGGGCCGCTCTGGGGCTGCATTCTTCTGGCTGCCATGGTCATGGGACTGGTGGCATTGGTGGGCGCAATTCTTGAACGGGTCGCCTACCGGCCATTGAGGACCTCACACCGACTGTCGGCAGTTGTATCCGCGCTCGGCGCCTCGATATTTTTTCAAAATGCCATCATGCTTATCTACGGCGCCCGTTTCAGAGTATATCCGCACAATATCCTCCCGAAAATGGCCGTGAACCTGTTCGGTCTGGATATCCCGTTGATCCGCATCATCATTCTTCTGTCTTCGATCATCATGATGGTGGTCTTATATGTCTACATCCACAAAACCCGGATCGGCATGGCCATCCGTGCAGCCGCCATCGATCAGGGAGCCGCCAAATTGATGGGCATCGATGTAAACCGGGTCATTCTCATTGTGTTCCTCATCGGCCCCGCCCTGGGCGGGGTCGCGGGTGTAATGGTCGGGCTTTACTATGGCCAGATCAACTTTACCATGGGCTGGATGTATGGAATGAAAGCCTTTATTGCCGCCATACTCGGCGGGATCGGCAATATCCCCGGCGCCATGGTCGGCGGGTTGCTGCTCGGAGTGATTGAAGCAATGGGGGCCGCTTATATTTCCATCGCCTGGAAAGATGCCATCGCCTTTGTGGTACTGATTCTGATTCTGATTGTGCGCCCCACAGGAATTCTGGGGGAACGGGTAGCGGAAAAAATATGAAAATCACCAAACGCAGCATCATTTACGGGATCATTTCAGCCGGTTTTATATTATCCCCTCTTTATCTGAACGCCTACTGGATGGATGTGCTCAACAATGTGGGCCTGTACGCCATTCTGGCGCTGAGTCTGAATCTGATTCTGGGACATGCCGGCCTTTTTCACATGGGCCACGCCGCTTTTTACGCGGTAGGCGCCTATACCACGGCCATCCTCAATACCGTGTATCACATTCCCATATTGTGGCTGCTGCCACTGAGTGGTATCACTGCCGGCATATTTGCGCTGATCGTCGCCCGGCCGATTATTCACCTTCGCGGAGACTACCTGCTCATTGTTACAATCGGCTTTGTTGAAATTGTCCGGATTGCTTTAGTAAACAACATTTTCGGTATTACCGGTGGTTCAAACGGCATTTTCGGCATCAGCCGTCCAGAAATTTTCGGCTTCCGGATACGCCGCCCGAATGAGTTTTTTTATCTGATATGGATCTTCGCCGCCATTACTGTCTTTTTGTTTTACCGCCTGGAACATTCACGCTTCGGCCGGGCCCTCAACTTTATCCGTGAAGACGAAGTCGCCGCTGAAGGCAGCGGAATCAACATATCCCGCTATAAACTCACCGCCTTTGTGATCGGCGCATTCTGGGCCGGAATGGCCGGTAATATTTATGCCTCGAAAATGACCATCATCGCGCCGGAATCTTTCAGTTTCTGGGAATCGGTCGTACTCTTCATGATTGTCATTTTAGGAGGCTCCGGAAGCATCCCGGGCGTCATTCTGGGATCGTTTATAGTAATCGGACTCCCTGAAATTTTCAGAGAATTTGCCAGCGCCAGGATGCTGATTTTCGGTGCGGTCATGGTGTTTATGATGATTTTCCGAACCGAAGGAATCCTGCCCCAGCGGCCCCGTCGCTATTGCCTCGATGATGTTTCTGAAACAGGAGACCGTATATGAGCCTGTTGCAACTGAGCCATGTCACAAAATCGTTTGGCGGCCTGATGGCTGTCAGCAATGTATCCTTTGATGTCATGGAAAATTCTATCGTCGGGTTGATCGGCCCCAACGGAGCCGGGAAAACTACTGTCTTTAACCTGATTACCGGAAATTACAGACCGGATAAGGGACAAATCATATTCAACGGCAACCCGATTACCAATCTGCAGCCCAACCGAATCGTTTCCCTGGGCATTGCACGGACATTTCAAACGATACGCCTCTTTCAGAATCTCTCATCACTGGAAAATGTTCTGGCCGGATACCACTGCCGAATGAAATCGGGCCCCATTGCCGCGATGCTGCAACTGCCTTCACAGAAAAGGGAAGAAAAGCAGGCGCTGGCGGGTGCACTTGAGGAAATTGCTTTTGTCGGACTCAAAGACCAGGTTCAGCAGCTTGCCAAAAATCTTTCCTACGGCAAACAAAGGCTGCTGGAAATTGCACGGGCCATGGCGACAGAACCGCGGCTGGTGATACTGGATGAACCGGCCGGCGGAATGAACAATCATGAGACCTCCCAACTGATATCGCTGATCCGGCAGATTCGGGACCGGGGGGTTACGGTCCTGCTGATCGAGCACGACATGAACCTCGTCATGCAGGCCTGTGAACACATTGTTGTATTGGAATACGGATCAAAAATTGCCGAAGGCACCCCGGAAACTGTCAAGACCGATCCGAAAGTGATTGAGGCATATTTGGGTTCAGATGAGGAATAAATACCGACATGCTCCTGAAAATAGAAAATCTGCACGTTAAATACGGCAATGTGGAGGCACTTCACGGGGTCGACCTGGAAGTAGACGAGGGGGAAATCGTCACTATCCTTGGCGCCAACGGCGCCGGAAAATCCACCACCCTGATGGCCATCAGCGGGTTGGTAAAACCGAGTGAAGGGACTATTTTTTTTGACGGCGCCTCATTAAATCCATTGCCCGCCCACAAAATCGTAGCCGGCGGCATTGCTCAGGCGCCTGAAGGCCGCCGTATATTCGGCACATTGACCGTTAAAGAAAATCTCATTCTGGGCGGATTTCTCTCTCGCGACACGGCAAAAGCCAATAAAACCCTGAAATGGATTTATGCACTTTTCCCTGTTCTGGAAGAGCGATTTGACCAGCTTGCCGGAACCTTAAGCGGGGGGGAGCAGCAAATGCTTGCGATCGGTCGCGCACTGATGGCGCATCCCAGAATTCTGCTCCTGGATGAACCCAGTTTGGGACTGGCTCCGTTGCTGGTTAAAACCATTTTTAATACCATCAGAGAAATTAACAGCTCGGGTGTTACCATTGTTCTGGTGGAACAAAATGCCCGGGCCGCTTTGAAACTGGCTCACAGAGGCTATGTGATGGAAGTGGGCAATATTATTCTTAAGGATTCGGCCGACCGGCTTCTGGCAAATCCGGATGTTCAGAACGCCTACCTGGGCAGGGGCCGAAAGGACTCGTAAAGGCAGTATCCACCTGCCGGGACAGCTGCTGCTGACTTAATCTGTTCTTTTAGAATCATGGATAGCGTCCATCCATAAATGGTCATTTCAGGAAATGGTCGTTTCAGGCCATCAGCCTGCTTGAAGTTTTCATCCCGTTGATTTGTTTTTAACCTGCTGATATAACAGTATTCATAAGGAGTTTCGTCAAACCGCACATTGGATCAGGTACTCATCTCCCATCGCCAGAATGGCTTTCCGGTTTTCAACCGCCGGATGACTCCATTTTCAATTCCGTAATACAGTATTTTTGTCAGTTCTGCCCCCCTTTTTTTGCCTCACATGTATAAGGAGACTTTATGCCGAAAAGAGCGCTTGTCATTGTTGATATGCTGAATGATTTTATGAATGAAAACGGAAGCCTCTACTGCGGTGAATCCTCAAGAAAAATTATTCCATTTATTCAGCAGCGGCTCAACACTCACAGGCAGCAGGCGGATCTGATTATTTTTCTGCAGGATACCCATGACCCGGACGATAAGGAATTTGAAAAATTTCCGCCGCACTGCGTCAAGGGCACCTGGGGAAATCAGATTATCAGGGAACTGGCCCCTGTCTCAGGGGAAAAAGTCATTCCCAAAAAGCGCTACAGCGGATTTTATGGAACCGATCTGGATCAGGTGCTCAAATCATCCGATATAAACGAAGTAGAGGTGGTGGGTGTATGCACATCCATATGTATAATGGATACGGTCGGTGGTTTGGCCAATCGAGATTATTTTGTCATCGTACCGGCAGATGGGGTGGCCGACTTTGATCCTAATTTTCATGAATTTGCTTTGAAACGAATGAAACAGACTTACGGAGCTACAATCCAATGACACGAACACACACGATAGGGCCTTTGTTTACCGATTTTTATGAACTGACCATGGCCGCCAGTTATTTTGATCACCATGTCTTTGATTCTGCGACATTTTCCGTGTTTATCCGGAATCAACCCATGCTCAGAAGCTATTTTGTAGCCGCCGGCCTCGAACAGGTTGTCGATGAACTGAATAATTTTCATTTTAACGACTGTGAAATTGCCTACCTGAAAGAAACCGACCTTTTTTCAGCTGATTTTCTGTCCTATCTGACCGATCTGCGCTTTACCGGCCAGTTGCGCGCCATGGCTGAGGGCACTATTTTTTTCCCCAACGAACCCATACTGGAAATCAGCGCGCCGATCATCGAAGCCCAACTTCTGGAGACCTTTATTCTCAATACGATCGGGTTCCAGACTATGATTGCCACCAAAGCGGCCAGATGTATTCATGCGGCAAAGGGACGACCGCTGCTTGATTTTTCCCTCCGCAGAACCCAGGGGCAGGATGCCGGCAACAAAGTAGCCCGAAGCACGTACCTGGCCGGCTTTAATTCCACGAGCAATGTTCTGGCCGGAAAGCTCTACGATATTCCCCTCTCCGGTACCATGGCACACTCTTTTGTCACGGCTTTTGAAAGTGAAATTGATGCGTTTCAGGCATTCTATAAAACATTCCCCGATGCGTCCGTATTCCTGATTGACACCTATGATACGCTTGAAGGTGCAAGAAATGCGGCCAGAGTTGCAAAACACATGCAGCAGCATGGCCATCACCTCATCGGGGTGCGCCTTGACAGCGGAGATATGACCGAATTAAGCCAGCAGGTTCGAGCCATTCTTGATGAGGAAGGTTTACCGAATGTAAAAATTTTTGTCAGCAGCGGGTTTGATGAATTCAAGATAACAGATGTTCTGGCCAGAGGCGCCAGAATAGATGCCTTTGGCGTCGGGACCAAAATGGGTGTTTCCGCCGATGCGCCCTATCTGGACATCGTATATAAAATGGTTCGATACAAAGACCGCAATGTAAGAAAGCTCAGTTCAGAGAAAATTACACTGGCCGGAGAGAAACAACTTTTCAGAAAATATGATCCAAACGGTTTTTACGCTGAAGATACTATCGGTCTTCGGGATGACATAATAGAGGGGACCGAGCCATTGCTCGAAACCATTATGGAAAACGGCAAAATAGTGGCGCCGATTCCGCCGCTTCAAACCATTCGGGGACGATTCAAGCAGAATTTCTCAAAACTTGACGATCGATTCAAAACCTGCAAGAAAGTATACCCGGTACACCTCAGCACGCGACTGAAACGGCTTCAGGATATCGTCTGATACGGATCATCCGATGTGGATCTGGGGCTAATGCAGGACCAAGGCCCTTACAGCCCCAGATAGGCTTTTTTCACATCTTCATCCGTCACGAGATTTTCAGCGGTATCCGCCAGCGTGATGCGGCCGTTTTCCATGACATATCCCCGGTTGGCAACTTTCAGCGCCATGTTGGCATTTTGCTCTACCAGGAATATGGTCGTATTGTTCTCAATATTAATTTTTTTTATTATTTCAAATATCTGAAGCACAATCAACGGGGCAAGCCCCAGTGAGGGTTCATCGAGCAGAAGCAGTTTGGGCTTTGTCATCAATGCCCGGGATATGGCCAGCATCTGCTGCTCTCCGCCGCTCAACGTACCGCCCGGCTGATTTTTCCGCTCCGCAAGAATTGGAAACAGATCAAAAATATAGTTTAAATCCTTTTTTATATTTTCCTTGTCTTTTCTCAAAAACGCCCCCATGTCCAGATTTTCCATCACCGTAAGAAAAGGAAAAATATGCCGCCCTTCAGGAACATGGCAAAGCCCGCGGGCCACAATCTGTTCCGGAGCAATTTTGTGGATACCCTGCCCTTCGAAAATAATCTCTCCGGATCTGGCAGGAACCAGCCCCGATATGGACATCAGCGTTGTCGTTTTCCCGGCACCGTTGGCACCGATCAGCGTAATAATCTCGCCTTCGCCAATTTCAAGGGTAACATTTTTTAACGCGTGTATATTTCCATAGAACGTATTGATATTACTAAGTTTAAGCATAAATCTCGTCCCCGAGGTAAGCCTTGATCACTTGCGGATTATTCCTGATCTCTTCGGGCGTGCCCTGCGCGATTTTCCTCCCGTAATCCATCACGAAAATCCGGTCGGACAAACTCATGACCAGTTTCATATCATGCTCGATCAAAAGAATCGTAAAGCCTTCAGTTTCACGAATGCTGGTAATCAACTCAACCAGTTCCCGTGTTTCCAGCGGATTCATTCCGGCTGCCGGTTCATCCAGCAGTATCAAAAACGGATCTGTCGCCATAGCTCTGGCGATTTCGAGGCGTCTTTGGGCGCCGTAAGGAAGATTTTTAGCCTGTTCATTTACAAATGAAGACAGCCCCACCCTCTCGATCATGTGATAACTGATATCGACTATGTTCTGTTCTTCAAGCCGGGTGGAGGGCCCCTTGAATATCGCGCCGATAATACCCGCCCGTGCGCGGCAATGCCGCCCGACCATAACATTTTCCAAAACCGTCATGGTCGGAAACAACCGGATATTCTGAAACGTGCGGGCCATCCCCTTTTCTGTAATTTTATTCGGTTTAAGTCCGTTAATGCGCTGGGTTTGTTTACCGGGCGGAGAGATGAGAATATCTCCCCTGGTGGGTATATACATTCCGGTGATACAATTGAAAAAGGTTGTTTTCCCTGCGCCGTTCGGCCCGATCAGTGCTATAATTTCACCCTTGTTGATATCCAGATCCAGATGATCCAGCGCCCGCAGCCCGCCAAAGTCCATTGTCAGTTTTTTAACTTCCAGTATCGGCTTCATATCGTCTATTATCGTAAGCTCCTGTCTACGGCTGAGCATCTCCGGATTGAGATGACCCTTTAAATTGATACCTCCGACGGACATTGCTGATGATGCCCTGAGGACGAAATACCATCATCACCACCATGGCAGCACCGAAAAGAATCATCCGGTAATCAGAAAAGGCTCGAAGATATTCAGGCAGAAGAATGAGAAGCAACGCGCCCAGGATCACCCCGGTGATGGACCCCATACCGCCCAGGACCACAATGGACAGGATCATGGCGGATTCAAGAAAAGTAAAACTGGCCGGGTTGATAAAAGTTGTTTTTGCGGCAAAAATAACGCCCATCATACCGGCCCATGTCGCACCCAATGCAAATGCCGTCAATTTTGTTCTGGTTTTGTCGATCCCCATGGCCTGACATGCAATTTCATCCTCACGAAGCGCAATCCAGGCACGTCCGATCCTGGAATTCTGCAACCGGTTAACCACCGCGATCGTAAACAACGCCAACGCGATCATCAAAAAGTACATGTAAATATTTGCGGTTTCCAGAGACAGCTCCAGGCCGAAGAAGCCGGGTCTCGGAATATTGGCAATGCCGCTCGGTCCGAATGAAAATTCATTCCAGTTTTCGAGAATCAGCCGGATGATTTCTCCAAACCCCAGTGTAACAATCGCCAGATAATCCCCCCGAAGCCGCAGCACGGGAAACCCCAGCAAAATGCCGAACAGGGCACCCAGCGCAGCGCCAACCGGCAGGACCGCCCAGAATCCCAATCCGAAATGATAATTCAACAGTGCATAGGCATACGCGCCAACCGCATAAAATGCCACATATCCCAGATCCAGAAGTCCTGCAAGCCCGACAACGATATTCAATCCAAGCCCAAGCACGACATATATCAATGCCGTCGTCATAATACTGATCTGGTATACGGAAAATACAAACGGAAACAACACGACAAACACGGCAAGCCCTGCAAGCGTCGGAATATATAATCTCCGGTCTTCAAACAGTTTCTGTGACCATGAAACCGATATTTCAGAACTGTCTGTGTCTTTATTCGTACCCAATTCCTTACGCTCAAGCAAATAACGCCAGACAAAGGAAAGGATAAAACTGCCGACACCCACCATGATCAAATTATCCCATCGCCACTGGATGATCTTTTCAATGGGGTTCACCCGGATGACCATAATCGGAAAGGTCAGAAATATAAACCAGACAGAGACCAGCAATGATTTTTTAACGTCTTCAATCTTTATCAATTTTCATTTCCAACATACTGTATGAGAATTAAAGAACAAATGCCGTTTTCCCCTGCTTAAACCTTCTGGATCGTGGAACGTCCAAGAATCCCGGCAGGCCGGAAGATAAGGATCAATACCAGCAGCAGAAATGCAAATACATCTTCATAATCGCTGGACACATATCCCGTGGCGAAGCTCTCCGTACAACCCAGTACCAGGCCGCCGAGAACAGCACCCGGGATACTCCCGATGCCGCCCAGCACCGCCGCAGTAAAGGCTTTGATTCCGGCGATAAAACCGATATAAAAATTGATCATTCCGATATGGGAGGCAATCAGGACCCCACCGACTGCCGCAAGGGCTGAGCCGATTACAAAGGTGGTGGAAATCACCCGGTTGACATTGATCCCTACCAGCATGGCCATATTTCGATCCTGAGCCGTAGCCCGCATGGCTTTGCCCATTTTGGTAAATTTGATAAGAACCGTCAGAAAAATCATGACGGCGGCCGTTATGACCAGAATTAACAACTCGGGCGTGCCAATGATGTGTGAATAGGGTTCCCAGAACTCGAAATCGGGAATCAGACTGGGAAAGGGAAGAAAATCGGATGTCTGTGCGAGAAGCACATAATTCTGAAGGAACATGGACATTCCAATTGCACTGATTAAAGGGGACAGTCGCGGGGCATGCCGAAGGGGTTTATACGCAATCTTTTCCACCGTATACCCGTAGGCAGCCGAATAAATAATGGCCAGTGCCGTTGCCAGCAGAAAAACCACCACATAATTCAATCCCATCATATTGAAAATACTGGCAGCGATAAGCGCCGTAAAAGCACCGAGCATATAGATTTCACCATGAGCGAAATTAATCAGCTCGATGATTCCGTACACCATGGTATAGCCCAGGGCTATCAGTGCATATATACTCCCGCGGGTAAGGCCTCCAAGGAAAAGCTCCAGAAAATAATCCATCTTAACTCTCTCGGCTCCTTAGGGTTCGCTCAAAAATAAATTCGCTTATGTATCAAGGCACCTGTCTGTCAAGACACGATAACGCACACTCCGACACATTCAAGGCTTTCGCAACGCAGCCGGGCAGGATGCATCGGCGCTTATAATGTAAAGTTATTTTTGAACGAGCCCATAACATCACACCGGCTCTTAGATCTGATGCAACGGTTGTTATCAATATTTCGATATCCATTTCAATATCAGGGGGGACAGTTATGATCATCCCCCCTGGTCAGCGCAGGATCGTCTTACGCGCTACTTGATTTCGACATAAGTGCCATTTTGTACCTGATAGATGGCAAAGCCAACTCCGATGGCATCACCTTTTTCATCAAACCGGATTTTCCCGAACGGGGTATCCACATATTCGGTTCTCAATGCCTTTATAACGGCATCATAATCCGTACTGCCGGCTTTTTCAATGCCATTGACCAGGGCCAGGGTAGCCGTATAGGCATTAAGAAAAAATGCCCCCGGATCCGAGTTATATTCTGCTCGATGTTCTTCAATCGCCGCTATGGCCATGGCATTGCTGGAAACATCCTGGGGGCCTGTGGCATAAACGCCCTCTGCATATTTGCCGGCGACCTTGATGAACGTGTCATCCTTTACGCCATCATCTGAAATAAAGGGGGTTTTCATCTTTTTCTTTCGCATCTGCATAACGATTTTCGATGCTTCCGGATGATAACCGCCAAAAATAACGGCATCGGCCCCGGAACGTCTGAGCTTCTGAACAACGGCCGAATAATCCACTGCTCCGGGAGTAACACCTTCAAACAGCACCAGTTCGGCCTTACCGGATTTTTCAATAAATCCTTTTGCGAACTCGGCCAGACCTTTTCCATAATCGCCCTTATCATGCAGAACGGCAATCTTCTTTGCTTTCAGCACATCGATAGCAAAGTCCGTCTGGATTTTTGCCTGAGCATCATCGGAAGCAATCGTTCTGAAAAAATTCGGGTATTCTCCGCTTTGAGTCAGATCCGGAGTAGTGGCCGACGGTGACATGCAGATAATTTTTGAATCCTTATAAATACCCAGCGCTGCCTTGGTAGCGCCGCTGCAGATGTGCCCCATCACGATATCAACGCCCTGAGACAAAAGTTTGGTTGCCGTGTTGGTGGCAACTTCGGGTTTACACACATCGTCTTCAACCAGAAGTTCAATTTGTTTGCCCAGAATCCCGCCTTTGGCGTTGACTTTCTTCACCACCAGTTCAGCTGCCTTGACTGACGGAAGCCCATAAGAGGCCAGATCACCACTGTGGGCACCGGGCACTCCGATTTTAATGGTATCGGCCGCAAATCCTGGACTTGATATCATCAGAAAAAAACTCCCTACCATGCCCCCAATCAAAACCAATTTTTTCAAATTTGGTTTCATCGTCTTGACTCCTCTCTCTTATATGTTATAAATTTGGTAACTCACGCACACCTAATAACTTTTATAAGTTTCATACTATAATAATATGTGTTAAATGCGTCAAGATAAAAGCTTTTTCATTATAAAAACATCTTGCTGTACGTAAATTATATTTGTAATAAGAGGCAGATGGATCAAGGCAACCATCCATTCAGCAAGTTATATACTGTTTGCATCGTCTGCGTTTCATGCAAATTGCATCGGAGTCAAAACTTGAAGAAAATAGGACTATACGTAAAGGTTGACAAAAACGCCTGTAAAAAGGCTGATGATTTTCAGCTGTGGCTGCGCGATAAAGGCTATGAGGTTGTCCGTGAAGAAAGCATACCTCCCAGCCGCCAACTGGCGAACAGACACCTTTCAGCTGCACCGTCCGATTTAATCTGTGTATTTGTGCTTGGAGGAGATGGGACGTTTTTAAGCGCGGTTAACTGGATCGGGGATCAGGACATCCCCATCCACGGGATCAAATTCGGCGAAGTCGGCTTTCTAGCCGAAACGTCTGCCAACGACCTGTTTTCGTCCGCTCAGGCCATTTTAAACAACCAATTTACTATCAAACACAGAATGCGGCTTCGGGTCAATGTCCTCCGGGAGGGAGAAGATTTTGCCCGGGAAACCGTTCTGAATGATATCGTGATCAACAAGGGGGCTCTTGCCCGACTGTCCTATATTAAAACCTATATCAACAATCACTTCCTGACCGCATACCGGGCAGACGGTCTGATTGTTGCCACGCCAACCGGATCCACGGCATACTCGCTGGCTGCGGGCGGCCCTGTCATTCATCCTGCAGTACCCGGAATTATCATGACCCCCATCTGTCCGTTCACATTGACCAACCGGCCCTTAATTGTTCCGGATTCGGTCAAAATCGAAATCCGGCTGTCCGAAAAATCATCTGATATCATGATGACCTTTGACGGTCAGACCGGCCTTGAAATTGACGAAAGGGACACGATTATCATTACAAAAAGCCCCCATCCGGTCCATATGATGGCCATGCCGAATCGTCACTATTTTGACGTTTTAAAGGCTAAGCTGAGATGGAGCGGCAGCCGGGTATAGGGGCGCCCTACGGGCGGATTGAAGAGCGCTATCGCTTGAGGAGCACTTCGTTTGAGGCAAAAGATAAAAAGCGAGAAGCTTCTATCGTATAACATCCGCAAGGACGCAAAGCTGCCCCCTCAGGGCTGTAACCTACTGATAGAATTAATCCAAAAAATAGAAATTCCCATACTATACACTTATTGAAATGATTGAATCCGGCGAAAATACTCGGTCCGACAGGCATTTTCAACAGAAAGCAGCTGATTGAACGGTTCGTTAAAATCCTCATCGCCGATTGCAAACAACCCGTGCCCGTAAACGATCACCGCCAAATGCCCCTTGATGGCTTCAGGAACGGTATGGCAGAGACCATACGGGCCGGAGCCCACCTCCCCCGGAACGACCGGAATGTTGCAGACGTATCGCTGTTGAGGACACCGGATATGACACTGGCCCCTGACCGGACAGCGATCATCGCTGCAGTCCATTGACAATATGACCGAAAACTTCGGATGTCCGTGAAGTATCGCCCGGCACCGGGTCTCACTGATAATTCGAAGATGGGCCGGCAGCTCACTGGAGGCGGTGATGGCCGCGCAGGATGACCCGTCTATCGGGCATGGATCTATACATCCGCGCAGGTGATCCAGTGACGCCCCGGTCTGACTGATATAAAGAATCCGGCCATCGCAATAGGAAATATTTCCGAAATACGAATCCACCAGACGTTTTTCCACCGTCAGACTGCCGGCTTCTTCCAGTGCGGCACGGATCGTATCCTCGTCATCAAAGGGCCCCTTCCTCAACGACCCGTTAAACTCCGGAGGGGACTCAAGCAATCCGGAAATCCGGGCAGCCACAGCCTTATATCCCGCATCCGGCATGCCTTTCCGACACCGGGACAGATAATCTGAAAAAAATTTGACAAACGATGCAAAGCACACCGATGAAAACGTAACGTATGCCTGCTCAAGGCTGACGGTACCGCAGGTGATCACGCCGATACCCGGCAAAACCACGCTTTTCCTCCGAATGAGCTTTTCTGCAATTTTAATCGGATTCAATTGATGTAACACCGGAATGTCATGCAAAAATGTCCGGCTCTCGCAATCCTGGGGCAGAATCCAGTCGCCCGAATTTTCTGCCAGATAATCAATGATGGTCCGGTAGGGTTCCGCCGGCCGGGAAAAAATCAGCGAATTGATGCTCAGCCGGGAAAATAGCGTTTCCAGCAGCTCACAGACGCCGTCGTTTTTATTCCAGTCCAGCGTGGCATCCAGACTGCCCAGAACGGCATCTCCGGGACTGACCAACCCGCTTTCGTAGAGTTTATTTTCATATATCTGCAGAGCACTTTCCATTTATCCGGATCTTTCCATGTCATACAACGTATACAGGTTCTGCGTTATACCAGCCCCAGTTCTTTTGCTCTGGACAAAACAGGCATCCCGTTTTCATCCAGCCCTCTGACAGTATAATAATCGGCTAACGCTCTCATAAATCGATCCCGGTTGATGGGATCATTTTTCTTTGTCGGGCTGATATATCCGGGGGTCTCGAAAAACCGGGACGGCAAATCGTCATCAGCCTTGCCAAATCCGTTTTGGGCATTCATCATCCGTTCCAGATAACAGATTCGCTCTCCGGTCTTCAGTAAATCCTGGCCATATACCTGAAGGCCGGTAACCGCAGAAAATACTCTGGCGTATTCCTCCAGCGTGGCGGCAAAAAAAACAAATTTGCACACAGTTAATGAGTCCACTACCGCATTGACATCTTCATTGATCTTGATAATCCTTGCTTTTCCCTCAAAGGAGAACCGGTCCGTCGCTACGGGTTTTCTCAGAATTTCATGGCTGATGGGATAGGCCCTCAAATGGCAAGCCCCACGTGTTGATACGGCATAGGCCAGTGCCATCCCGTAAGCGCCACGGGGATCATAGGCGGGAAGTTCCTGTCGTTTAACCGCCATGGCAAATTCCGGGCGATTATGCTGTTGCGCCATCCGGGCAGCACCCACCCCCAGGTCCCTGCCCGGATTTTTTTGCGTCCCCGTTTCCGACAAAAGCCGTAGAATTTGTTCCGGGGAAAGCCGTTTTTCTGTAATTTCCGCATAACACGCCAGTGTAACCGCCGCCGAAATCGTATCCATTCCCAGATCGTTACAGATCCGGTTTGCTTCAATTACTGTCTTCATATCGCAGTTTCCCAAAAGCGCGCTGAAATGAGACATCGTCTCAAATTCAGGGATATGGATTCCGTCCCGATTTTTTTTCTTGCACCGGATATGACACCCCCGGCATCCGGTCTTGACAGGATGGTACTGCTTCGCGTAAGCAACCGCATTCATCGATGAGGCGCAATGGAACCGGCTGTTACGGAAATTATCGGTCGGCATCATGCATCGGGCATCCATCAGATCATACAACGCCCCCGTACCGAACCGGGAAATTCCGAAATGGCCCATAATCGCCGGAGAGGCTGCAACCAGGCGCAAAATGTCTTCCTTTGCCCGCCGCAATTCTTCCGAATCATAAATGCCTGTTTTACCCGTCCCCCGCACCGTGATGTATTTAAGTTTTTTGGAGGCGAAAACCAGCCCCAGGCCATTTCGTCCGGCTGCATAATGACCGTCAATGATCACATTTGAATACAGTACGCCGCGTTCGGCAGCCGGCCCGGTTACGGCAACCGCCCCTTTGGGTTTAAAAATCCTGCAGGCGTCACTGGTGGACATGCCCGTCACAGATTCCGCCGAAGCAAACCGGATCGCATGATCTTCAATCTCAATACCGCAGGGCAAATCACTTTTGCCTGTAATAATAATGCCGTCAAAACCGGCGCTTTTAAGCTGTACGCCCAGAGAGCCGCCTACCGAGCAGTCCCCGATCGTACCGGTCAGTGGCGAGCGCGACATGATCGTCATCCTGCCCGAAGTCGGTGACGGTGTATTCACAAGAGGCCCGGTAAATAGCAGAAGCGGCATATCCGGATCATCCCAGTTCAAGGTTATATGATCCCTCAAATAAAAACCGGCAAGCCCCCTGCCCCCGATAAATTTCATTAAGGTTTCAGGGTCGGGAATTTCAACGGTCCACTGCTTTGATGTTAAATCAATTCGTGCAATTTTACCACACCAGCCGCATGGAATCCGGTTAACAGCCATCAGAACGCTCCTGTTTATGTCAAGCCAATATCGAAGCACTTAAAAACACGTCAAGTCGGTAACGCAACGCTATGATACTATGGATACCGTTTTTTTCAAGCAGCAACAGTTTTTTTATAATTCCGGCTGTTTTCCCGGTTCATCCCCCCAATAAAAAACCCCGCCGATACTGCGACGGGGTTTTAACTTCAAGCTGTGCTTGAACGAAAACCGGAATCAGGCGGCAACTGCGCGTTTTTTCCACATTTCTTTTATCTTGTACCACCAGATGAGACTCAGGAACCAGGAATAGGAAAAGGTGCCGATGGTAACGAGTACAAAGACTTTGATAATATCCGCGGTATCCCCCTGCAGGGAAAAGCCGGGCACATATCCGAACAGGAAGGGGCCCAGGTAGAGAAATTTGGCAAATTTGAATGATGAAAAAGCGGTTCTCCACATATTGGCCCTTGCAATGGTTGCACCGGCAAACGCCGCGATACATACCGGCGGGGTGATATTGGAATCCTGTGAAAGCCAGTATACGATCATATGCGCCGCGACTTCATTGACGCCCAGATGAGTCAGCGCAGGTACTGCAACCACGGCCGTAATCAGATATGCGGCCGTCACCGGCACGCCCATCCCCAGGAAAAGAGATGCAAACGCGATGAGCAGAATCGTTAAAAACAGTTTACCGCCGGCCAGCTGTATGACGATGTCCGCAAAGGTCAATATCAACCCGCTGTATGTCAGCACAGAGATGATAATACCGATCACCCCGATCGTTGCCCCGATTTTGAGGCTGCTTTCAGCCCCTGACCGGGATGCCGCAACAAAGCCTTTCAAATCGATCCGGGTCTCCTTTTTGACCCAGCTGACCGCTATGCAGCTTAAGATACCGATGATTGCGGAAAATCCCGCTGAATAGCCTTTCAGCATAAACCCCGTGATGAGAATCAATGGAAGCATATAGTACCATTCGGCTTTCAGGATACTCCACGGGCTGAATTCGGATTTTACCCCCCTGATGTTGTGGGCTTTGGCCTCGTAATGAACCATCACAAACACACTGAAAAAATACATGAACGCGGGGAACAGCGCAATCAGCATGATCCTGGAATACGAAACGCCCGTAAGCTCCGCCATGATAAATCCGCCGGCTCCCATAATCGGCGGCATGAACATGCCGCCAATGGATGCCGCCGGCTCGATTGCTCCCGCGACATGAGGACGGAAACCGGCTTTTTTCATCAGAGGAATGGTGAATGCGCCTGTAGATACCGTATTGGCAATGGCGCTTCCTGAAATAGAGCCGAACAATGCGCTGGCAATGACCGCCACTTTTGCCGGCCCGCCGGTTCTGTGCCCAACCGCGGCAAGCGGAAAGTCCATAAAAAATTTCTGTGCCCCCGACTTTTCCAGAAACGATCCGAAAAGGACAAACAACAGCACATAAGTGGCCACTACATCGGCCATAATTCCAAATACGCCATCACTCTGATAAAAAATGGTGGTACACATCCCGATAAAACTGTCTCCCGGATGAGCGAATAATTCAGGGACATAGGGTCCGTACACGCCGTAAGCAATCGCCACAGCGCCTAAAATGACAAACACCAGTCCGATCACCCTGCGGGCGACTTCTATTCCTATCAGAACACCGGCCACCCCGATCAGCTGGTCCGTATACGTTTCCGCGCCTGCACGATAGTTCAGCGCTTCAAAGTTCAACATCCAGTAACCACAGAATATAACAGAACCCATGATAAGCAGATAATCCGCCACCCGCATGATTCTGCTTTTTGAACGATACAGAAGAAACACGAGAACATACGTAATGATAACCAGAATCCCCCGGTGATACTGGGTCGATGCGGGTCTGATGATAGCCGAAAAGGAATAAAACAGGACCAGGCCTACGGATAAAATATCAAACGCCAGTTTTTCTACTTTATTTAACCTATCGTACACGTTTAACCTGCCTATTGCATATTATCTGAAAGTAAAAAAGAGAGGCGATTCATCTTCACCTCCCTTTCTAATATCCACTTTTATTTCACCACCCCGTTTTCTTTCCAGAATTTCTCGGCGCCGGGATGAAGTGGCGTAACGATCCCCTTGACACCGCCGGCAATCGTCATTTCCTTGGCGGATTTATGAATGCTGATCATATAGGCCAGCCCTTCTTTGGCAAATACCGTCTTCATCAGATTATAAACCACTTCTTCAGGAACCATTTTATTGGCAATCCATATGGTGGAATCCTGAAACGTAACAACATCAGCAACAACCCCTTTGTAGACATTTGCAGGGACAATCACCTTTGAAAAACACGGATATTTTTCAAACAGCCCGACCGATTCGCCGTCTTTGTAGGTATTGATCAGATTGATATCGGTCTGCAGCGCCGCCTCAAGAACCGAAGCGTTCGGAAAGCCCGCCAATACCCAGAATCCATCCAGCTGATTATTTTTGAATGCATCTGCCGCCTCACGATACCCTAAAAAATTTCTTTCGATTTTATCCCAGAGTCCCATCGCCGTAAAATATGTCTCACAGCTGGCTGCAGCGCCAGAACCCGGCGTACCGACTCCGATTCGCCTGCCTTCCAGATCACAGGTCGATTTGATATTGGAATCCGCCTTCACGATCAGCTGTGCCGGTGCACCATAAAGATAGGCCAGCGCCAGAATATTATCATATTTTCTTGTATCCTGTTTGAGCGTTCCATTCCTGCCCTGGAAAATATCCCCGGAATAAGCAACTGAAAAATTTGCCTTTCCCGAGTGTGTCAGACGAATATTTTCAACCGAGCCCCTGGATGAACTGGCCAGGACATTGATACCGGATTTTTTGGCAAGAGTCGAAATGCCACTTGCATAGTATTGATACGTTCCGCCGGAAGGACCGCCGGAAAACCTGTATACGCCTGCAAAAGATTCTGTTGCGATGAACAATGACACGATGAACAGAATAAAAACGCCTGACCATATTTCTTTTAAAAAATTTCTCATCATTCTCCTCCTTAATAATTTTCATCCGGCTCAATCACTTTATCCGACCGCTTTTTTCAAATGGCCGATAAGGTATATGATTATATTTCATATCGACTGATACTGAGCCTTATCGGCAGAGACCATTTGCACAGAAAAACAGGAAAATAGATGAATGACACCATGCTATCTTCAAGTCATCAAGCAGTAACACATTAAGATAATAATTTTACTCGAATTTTTTGGACGTTACCAAGATATTCAAAGGAAAGCAATACCCAAATATCTGCACTCAGTTGACTAAACAAGTCTCCACCGCGTTATCCCTGATATGGATGCAACGTATCGCGCATTGAATCAATGGTCTGCGGACTGGCTGAGAAGCGGCCGTCACTGGCAGTGAGCACTTTGTTTAAAACGAAAAACAAAAAGCGTTTATCTTATAGCATTCTAAATAAAGCAAAGCTTTCGTCCCTCAATCTCAGCATCAATAAGTCTGCAACCTGCAGATAAAGCCAATCGAAAAATGAAAAAATCCAGGGGGGTTCTTTCATCGGGCATCTCGTCATTGCCGCACAGATGGAATGACGAAAACGGGATGTAACGCTGTAACAATGAATTTGGCCGAAGTTGGAACCCAGCCCGAAATCCCTATGCTATATTTTATATTAAAAGTGGGGCTTGATCATAACTGCGGCCATATTCTCTTACGTGTAGTTTCGAAGCCCCGGCCATTGCCGGCGTACGACATGGCACGATCGGGGGAAGCCGGAAACGGCCGGGACGGTCCTCACGACGTTATGGCCGCAGTTATGATCAAGCCCTAAAAGTGGATAATTTTTTCGAATTTTTTTCTGATATTATAGGATGGGTTGGCTTTGCGGTCTGAACCGATTTTGCGGGAATGGGAACAAGTATGACTGGATATTAAAGATAGCAATTCATTGAAAAATACGGATTTTGACTTATGTTTCCTGAAACCGGAAGCTATTTTGAAAAAAATATAACTTCTGATGGTTACAGAATAACCAGCCTTCATGATTTTCAGTATGCCGGCGGATCAGGCCGGCACACTGGAAAAAAGTCTGCTCATGGACCGAACGGCAGTCCTTTCAACACCTCTTTTGCGGTTTCTTCAAGCGGCTTTAACGTCTTTTTCAGAGCTTCTTTATCGGTAATCGTTTTTGTTATATCCGGGATGTCCGGCACTTGTCCCTCAAGCTTCTGTTGAATCATCCCTTTGAGATCCGGCCGGAATCGCGGCGATGAAAAAGACCCGCTGACCAAAATTGGCACCATTATTCCGGAACGCTCCACGGTATCTCCCTGACCGATCAACGTGGCTACGAATTTAGGCTCGACCCTGAAATCAAGCACCTCTTTGACCAGATCCGCATCGCCCATGGCCGTTATCCTTATGACCGGAGACATGAGTCGGGCATTGGCGGTATGCACCCTGCCATTGCTGATATCGAACGGAACTTCAATTTCGGAAAAATCGGTCCGGGGTTTTTCCTCCGGCTTTTCAGCCAACCCGAATGCCGCCTGCGCGTTCCGCACCATTCCCGCCAGATCTATGCCTTTTACCGCTCCATCCAGAAAACGAATATTTCCGTTTCCATTCAACGTGCGTTTTATGCTCTCGGGCGCATCTCCGGAAGCATCAATAGCCACTTTGGCTTCCATCGCGCCTTCGAGCACATCCAACTGCATGACATCGCCCAGCAACGGCCCCACCTGAATCTGATTCGCCGTCAGCTCGACATGAGTGCCCGGAATATCCTTTTGGACATTGATTCCGGCGCTGCCCTCGATATGTCCCTGATACAGGTCAAAAGAGAGGCTGCCGAGACGAATGATACCATCTTTAGCGTCTGCCTTCAGTTTCACCTGCGCCAGACGCGCGTTAACGGCTTTCAATTCACCAATACTGACCGCGCCATTCAGGGCCATACGACGCAGAGGCGAATAATCCATCTTTTTTTCACCCGAAACCGATGGAGATTGGGGTGCTCGCCCCTCCTTTGCTTTCCCCGGTACCACCGGAGGAGGAAGATAGCGGTCAACATCTATCTTATCCAGCTTTACATCAAATGTCAGATCGGGTTTTGCAAAATTTTTTACCCTGAGATCAAACTCGAATCGGGAATCATCTAAAATCGCCACAGCCGATGTCAGATCAACCTTCTGCGTATCCCCCTTCAATTCGGCCTTGAGAGATACGCGATCAAGCACGTCCGGGGCCGATGTTTTAACCGGAAACGGTCTTTCCGGAAAAACCGCCCCCATCAGACGACGGGGGGAAAACGAAGCCAGATCTATTTTTAAATCATACCGGGGAGAATCCACCCAGTCGGAAACCGTTCCACTGACGTTCATATGAATCTGCTCCGCAGCCTGTACAGTGATTTCCACAGGCAAAGCATTTTTGCCGATATCTTTGCCAACTGGTCCGATGGTTCCCTGCAGGGAAACCGGAACCTGTGCGATCATTGCCGATAAAATCAGACGGATCGGACGGTCAAACGAAACATCTTCAAGATCAAGACGAATATCCGTAATTTCTTTTTGTTGTTTTTTACCGTGATCAACCCACAGCAGCGAACCTCCGCTAATCGAAAACTCACCGACCGCCAGCGACTTAATCGAGAACCCGCCGCCCCCCTTTTTGGCCGGCGATGGCCCTTTTGGCACTTCCGGTACGACAACCGGTTCTTTTTCCGGTTTAAATTCCCAGTTCACTCTTCCATCGGCAAGCGTTTCCAACACGATTTGAGGACCTTTCAACACAAACCGCTTCACCTGAATATCCCTGAACAGCAGAGGAATCAGCTTTACTCTCGCCTCAAAGGATTTTACCGTCATAAAGTTTTTTTCCCTGAAATCCGGAGGGCTTCCTATCGAAAGATCCGTAAACGATATCCCGGCCCATGGAAATAATGACAGCTGCAAATCCTTTCCCAGAGAAAAAGGCCTCCCGATGGCCTTCGCCACCTGCTGTTCTATCCGCGGTCGATACTGTTCCATATCCACCAGTTTTGGAATAAATATCAGGGCCGCCAGCACGATTACAACCAGTGCGCCCACACCCATCGCAATCCATTTGATGATTTTATTCATAACCCGACCTCCTGAAACCGCCTTTCAATTATCTGAAATATTTGATAATTTTTAAATCAGCGTCCTGCGGACCGGAGAGCAAAGCTCCCGCCCTTCAAACGCAGCACCCCTCAGCCTGAAGTCTGCTGATAAAATCAATCGAATAATGAAAATTTCTATACTATCCAGATGAAAAGCGGGGCAGACAGTTCGCCTGCCCCGGCAACATATCGTTTTCCCGGATTTCAGGCACGCATTATATGATTAATCAATCGGTTTTAACTGCACCCGCCTGTTTTTTGATCTTCCCTCTCTTGTTTCATTCGAATCAATCGGCTGCGTCAAGCCATAGCCCCTGATCATCAGCCGATCCTTCTCAACGCCTTTTATTACCAGGTATTCCATGACGGATCTGGCCCGTTTTTCTGACAATGTCTGATTATACGGTCCCGTACCGATATTACAGGTATGCCCCTGGACTTCGAACGTCAATGAAGGCGACTGTTTTAAACACCGCAGCAGCCCTTCAAGCGCATCGTAATGCTGAGGGGTGATCTTCCATTTATCAAATTCAAATTGCACGGGGTTGCATACCCAGCAACCCACATCATTTACGGCCGCGCCCCTGGGGGTATCCGGACACTGATCCAGAGCATCGGAGACACCGTCGCCATCCGTATCGATAACCAATGGACAGCCGTATCTGTCGACCCGGACACCCGCGGGCGTATTCGGGCAGCGGTCCAGGTCATCGGAAATACCATCCCCATCCGAATCCACCGGGCACCCGTTGCTATCGACCGTAACCCCTTTGGGCGTACCCGGACACCGATCCAGTTTATCCATGATCCCATCGCCGTCAGAATCTTTCCCTTCCTTTAAAAATACCCGTTCAACAAAATTTGCCATCCCCTGGCCCGTGGCGATATCCTCGGCATTAAGCGAAAATCCGCATTCCCCGGCGGTTGCGATCTTTTCCATCAAAATCTGGCCTGCAGGATCATCGCCCACCAGTACCGTATAAATGCACAATTTATCCCCAAATCGACCTTTTATGCGTTTGGCAGCCGCCACCGGCGTTTCATTCATATCCTTTCCATCGCTGAAAATAATGAGCGCCGTACTCCCCTGGGCCTGGCTCAGGTCTTCTTCAACAGCCTGAACAGCCTCACGAATGGGACTTGTACCCCCTGCACAGGACACCTTTTCAAGCCCCGCATCCAGTCTGGATTTTGTGTGGGTATCCAGGGGATTGATCAGCAGGGTTAATTCTTTCGGCAGACAGGCCCCATGCCCGAACGTTCTCAGTGCCCCGTTGATTTTCAAATCCGGCAGTGCCTGATTCATCCGCCGAATGATTTCTTTGGTAAAGGTAAATTTGCTATAATCCTTATATTTGTATGCGGTTGACATGGATTGAGATGCATCCAGGATAATCAGATAATTATCCACCTTTTGCACAAACGCACCGGACTGAATTTTTGAATTCAGACCAAACGGTTCAAAAAAAGGCGCTTCCTGAACAGGTGCTCGAGCAGCGCAACCGACCATCATTAAACCGAGAATAAAAACAAGAAGCTGCTTAAAGGTTTTTGCTATCATTTTTCCCCCTCTTTGTTTACCGATTAGAATCGACCCCCCTATCCACGACCCGACTCAAGAATCTCATTAATTTTCTTCAATGGTGAACTTTACAATGCGTTGTAGAGCCTTTATTCAAAATCTGAAAAAATGGGCGCCCGCTGGCAGTAAACGAATCCGGGACAGGATGGATTGGATTAGCAGATGATTTGAGAATTCCCCCTCAATCTGGCTGGCCTCTCCATATCCGTTGACGTCCATGCCTGTTCAACCCGGCCCGGCGGTTATAATGGCAATGATCAGGACAGCACAAGTTGTCAGACCACGATGTATTACGATCGTATAAAAAGGAACCTTTGATATGAACGGATCAAGATGATAAAGAGTGAAGCAATGACCAAATGAGGCATATATATACGTTAACTATATGCTGGGCACATGAACATGTCAAGCTGCAAGGCTTTATGCCGGGATCCCGATTTTTCACACCGGACATCATGCAAAATCATTTTGGATACTGCAATTAAAATCACTTCGCCTTCCCTGAGCTTCAGGACCCCTGCCCCCAGGCAAGTAAATTACAAATATAACTTGACTATAGCTAAAATACATCGCATTAAAATGCGCAGCTTACCGTAGGAAAATCCTTGCGTTTCAGCAAAAAATACATATACTTTCCCAAAGCGTTGAGCCCGCAGATGGCTATGTAACAATTTGTCGTCATGATGGAAATATAGATTTTTTTACTGCTTTGGGTCCAATTTATTCCTGCGCGGAAGACGACGCTTATGCAATTCGTCCGGCACAGGGGAGTCGGATTGTCATAGCCGGGGTTGCCTGAGGGCGGCAAAAAAAGTCTACAAATGCCGGAAGGCAAAACTTTTTTCTGCAGGCTGCTATCATAAATTTGTTGCATTAATCGTTACGAGAGCCCAGGGTTTTTGGAATTGGTTATACGTATTTTAATCGATCGGTTTTAATTCTTCAGTGTTAAGCCGTTGTTCAAAAATAACTATAACATTGTAATGTCTTAACCGGCATAAAGGGCCGTATCAAAATGGATAGAAATGTAATGGTTATTTCGTAACGGCCCCTAAAGAATTGACGATCAGAACTTTTGTCAACATTTGATGGGACAGGACTGTGCAACTTACATCAGATATTGTTCCGATTCTTTCAGCAGAAGACGATTCAAAACGCTCAACTACTGTAAAAATCAGCAAATCATTACTAATCAACAAGCTGAACTTTATCAACTTCCAGAATGATACCATTCTGATGAATCTCACACACAGAAAATTACCGCACACGATTACATGCGATATCAAACCCAAGCCATGTACCAATGACTTGCTAGAATGCACCTGGGCAAACAAAGAGGATATTCATCACCTCACAGAATCGTACCGTTTTGAGAACCTTGTTTTTTCTGACGATCATATGCAATTCCTGATCGCTCCTCAATTAATCCGAATGGACGATCACACAGTCTGTTTCCGGCTAACGGATTCATGTTTAGAGGCCCAAATTCAAACCCATACGAGACATTGCTGTAATGGTATCGATATAACGCTGATTCAAAACAGTGCCGTATTTTCCGGAACGTTGAAAGAATTCGGTCCGGAAAATTTAAGCGTCGATATTTCGTATAAACCCCCGCAATCATTTCAGTGGATTGACTCTCAATCCCTGGTAAGCATCATTATTCATGATAAAAATGAAACTATCTACTCAGGCCAATGCCGGATAGCCAGCCAAAGCAGCGGCCAATACACCCGGAGTTATAATCTTCAACCCATTCAGCAGCAGGCCAGACGACGTTTTAAACCCAAAGAGTATCGAAGCACCCGGCAGCGTCTTTCCCCCTCTCCCGACATTACATTTCAGCATCCAGTCACCCGTAAAATAATTAATCTGAAGATACACGATCTATCGGGTTTGGGATTTTCGGTTATCGAGATTGACACATTTTCCGGATTATTACCGGGCCTGACCATTTCTGATCTCTCGATGAGTTTCGCAAACACGTTTATTATTAAATGCATGGCGCAGATAGTTTATAAAAAAAGCCTCGATAACGGCTCGGGAAAAAAGCAGATCAAATACGGCTTCACCATTCTCGACATGGATATTCAGGACCACATCAAACTTTTGTCACTTCTGTACCAGGCTGAAGATTCTCATACCTATATGTGCAAGGATATCGATCTGGAGGAGCTGTGGAATTTCTTCTTTGAAACCGGCTTTATTTATCCGGGAAAATATGCACATATCGAAGCCAACAAAACGGCTGTTAAACAGACGTATAAAAAAATATATACCCAGCATCCAGGTATTGCCCGGCATTTTATCAACCAGAAAAACGGCCGGATTCTGGCTCATATGGCGACGATCCGGTTTTATCCGAATACCTGGCTGATTCACCACCATGCTTCCCGGAAAAGCGAATCCCCCCTGGCCGGTCTGACGGTACTGAATCAGATCGGGAGGTTTATTAATGATTCCCACAGCCTTTATTCCATTCACATGGAGTACCTGATCTGCTATTACAGACCGGACAATAAATTCCCGAACCGAGTTTTTGGCGGGGCACAAACGCGTATCGATCATCCAAAAGGGTGCTCCATCGACACGTTTTCATACCTCCATTACGACAAAGCCGAAATTTCACATCTGGCCCTACCGCAAGGTTGGCAATTAACTCAAAACACTGACGATGAGCTTACCGAGCTGGAAAGTTTTTATGAAAATGCATCCGGAGGGTTGATGCTCGATGCAATCGGCCTCAAGCCCCATGGACAAGATTTTACCGAATTGTCCGAGGCGTACCAAAAAGCCGGATTAAAAAGAAAATGCTCTATTTTTTCTCTTAAAAAAAATAACCGCTTAACGGCGGTGCTTTCGATCAACATATCGGATATCGGCCTGAACCTGTCGGATCTGACCAGCAGTGCCAATGTGATTATTCTGGACCCGGAGGAACTGACAAAAGATATATTATATGCATCTTTGGCGACACTTGATTCAAATTTTGAACAGGATCAGATTCCGCTGTTGATCTATCCGGAAACGTATGCCGAAAGTCACTCCATCAAGGTTGAAAAAAAATATAATCTATGGGTACTGAACACTCAGTTTACGGATAATTATTTCAAATTTTTAAACAAAATGCTGCGATGTATACGCTATTAACTCTGCCCTCCGAATTCCTCCGGCCAGCTCTCAGAGAGACTTGAGCGTCAAAGTCCCTCTTGTTTAAAAAAAATAAGCCAAATTTTTTTCACCGCCCTTGTCCAATCAAAACACTTTACTTGAAAAAATCATATAAAGTGTTTATAGAGGTTAACGGTGGTGAAGATATATTTACGGGTTTGCTTTACAAATCGAATATTCCGAGAGAAGCTGTCCTGAAGAAGGTCATCTTCACAGGGGCACTTCCAAATACCGATTTATATTGATCAGTTTAACTAATAACGTGTTTCAAATCAAATGAATCAAAATGAACACCTCGGATAACTTAAACGAAAAGCCTTTGTATAACAGCAGGATTATCGACACATACATAAAACTGATCCAACAGAAATACAGTCCTATCGACATCGATGACTTGCTGAATTACGCCCGAATGAAACCATACGAGGTTGCCGATCAGGGGCACTGGTTTACTCAAACGCAAATCAATCTGTTTTATGAACGACTGGTACAGCTGACCCATAATGAAGATATCGCCCGTGAAGCGGGAAGGTATGCTGCATCGCCTGAATCCATCGGTGCGATGAGGCATTACATACTCGGACTGATTGGACCAAAGAAAGTTGTCGAAAAAATAACAAAAATAACACGCAATTTTACACGATCCGCGGTTTATGAATCCCGGGCCATAGCCGCCAATAAGGTTGAAATCATTGTAACCCCAGCAGACGGTGTGCAGGAAAAACCGTTTCAATGTGAAAACCGAATCGGTTATTTTGAAGCCATCGCAATTATTTTCAACAACAAACGCCCGACTATACATCATCCCGAATGCATATTCAAAGGCGACAGGCATTGCCGTTATGTAATCTCATGGCAAAAAAACCCATCGGATATCTGGCTCAAAATCAGCAAATTTACGGGATTGATTCTATTTCTGTGCTCCTGTTGGTTCCTGATCAAAAATCCGTTGCTGACCCTGGAAACCATTGCACCGGTTTCAGGCGTCATTTACCTGACACTGGCGTTAATCAGCCAGAAAATTCATGAGAAAGACCTGCTGACCAGTCTTGAATACCAGATGGTCTCTGCGGACAAACTGGTTGAGCAGATAAATATCAACTACAACAATATACTGGTAACCAATGAAATCGGCCAGGCAATCAGTCGGCACACAACCGTTGAAAACATTCTGAGCAATGTCATTCAAATCTCACAAAACCGCCTGGATTATGACCGCGGCATTATTCTGCTTGCCAATCCGGAAAAAAACCGGCTGATATTTCGTGCCGGATTCGGCTATACCGACGGCCAGCTCAAGTTGTTTCAGCACACTCGCTTTCGCCTGGACAACCCTGAATCCAAGGGTATTTTCATTGTCTCATTCCGGGAACAGCGGCCTTTTCTGATCAACAATATCAAAGACATCGAGGAGAACCTTTCCCTGCGCAGCCTGGAATTCTCAAAGCAACTGGGTACGCAATCCTTTATATGCTGCCCGGTGGTATGTGAGGGGGAATCAATCGGAATATTTGCTCTGGATAATATCGAATCCAAAAGGGCTCTGGTTCAAAGTGACGTCAGCTTGCTGATGGGCATTTCCACCAGCATCGGCATCAGCATCCGAAATGCGGATCTGCTGAATAACCGCACCAAACAGTTCAAATCGTTTATTCAGGTATTGGCTGCCAGCATTGATGCGCGTGACCCACTGACGGCCGGCCATTCTGAAAAAGTGACCGAATATGCGGTAGGCATCTGTCGGGAATTGGGGCTTTCCGAAGAATACACGGAAATGATACGAGTCGCCGCCCTTCTCCATGATTATGGTAAAATTGCCATTCCGGACTCTATTTTAAAGAAAAGGGGCACCCTGACCGACCAGGAGCGTGATATCGTAAAAACCCATGCCGTCCAAACCCGAGAAATTCTCAAACAGATCAATTTTGAGGGAATATTCAGTCTTATCCCTGAAATTGCAGGGGCGCATCATGAAAAAAATGACGGCAGCGGGTATCCTGATGGCCTGAAAGGGGAAGACATTCCATTGGGATCGAAAATAATCGCAGTAGCTGACATTTTCGAAGCGATTACCGCCAAACGTCATTACCGCGACCCGATGCCCGTAGACAAAGCGTTAGGCATATTAAAGGAGGAATGTAATCAGCACCTGGACGAAGATATTGTTGATGCATTCTGGAACTACTTTACCAAATCCTTTGAAAACAAACTTACAGTTTCTCTGCTTCCGGAATCAGATACCCAGTCCAATGCCCTCTCCCCCGCTCCCGGAAGCGAGGATATCCTCATGGTCAGAGCGAAGGTTTCCGCCCGCGGCAGGCAATCAGGGGAGTATAGGTAAACCGTTTGGGGTTACTGAAAAAATCTTGAAACTCCCGATAGAAGCAATGATAATCTCCGCCATATTCTTTAAAATCGTACCCGGATTCTTTTGCGGCGATCTTCACTTTCTGAGTCCAGTTATACATGTCCGATGCGTTGATTCCACCATAAAATAAATGATGAGACGCTACGGAGACATCGATATCCTCATAACCAAGATCGTAACAGAAGGAATAGAGTTTTCTCCCGGCATAGGGATCAAAATCCGCATGTTTTTCCAACGTATCCATGATATTGAAAACGGCCAGCTCAAGCCGCCGGGGCATACCGTAATGGCACAGGCAGTTCAGATCCAGATCGATCATGCACAGGATACCCCCCGGTTCAAGAATTTTTGTTATATTCTTTATGATTTCATAACTCCTGGACCGATGGTATTCCAGAACAAACCGAATCCAGATAAAATCCACCGCACCCAATTCATCCAAAGGAGCCAGAAAGTCCTTTTGAATAAATGTCAGCCCTCTGGCCTGATTATGGTTTTCCGCATACAGAATCCTCTGCCCGGAAAAGTCGATGCCAACCGCACTGCCATCCGGCTGAACCAGTTCATTAAGGCAACTGGTCGTTTTGCCTGGACCACATCCGATATCAGCCACTCTCATCCCCGGCTTGATTCCGGCCCACAAGGCCTGCTGACACACCTGTGCGGTGTCGGTTTTCCAATCCAGACGCAACGACTCTTCTTCACTTTCCATAATATAATTACTGCTGGTAACCATATCGGCAATTCCTTTATCGGATATACACTGTCAAATCACCCGGACCGCGCTCTCATCCAGGGACGGATCGGCAACAATATGAATGGTTTCAATATGATATCTGCTTTTTATTTCCCGAAGATTCCGGTTTTTATGGCCTCTTAACTTCGGGATGCTTCCAGGATGAACGTGAATGACAACCGGATCTGTCAGATCTGCTTTAGAGGCTAATTGAGACAACGTCATATCCAGAAAAACATCCGAGAAGACCAGATGACCGAACGCCGGATGATAAGGCCCTGCCAGGACCGTCGTGCCGTCAGAAAGCTCATCCGTCGGCTGCAGTCCCATTCGAATCACCTTTATCCCATACTCCCGGAATAAAAGATACAGGGGTTTTACCCACGAAATGCCCTGTTCAAGGGTCAGGGGGACATATTGCCCTTTTTGATACCATATTGCCAGCAAACTGTTTTGAAGCACCAGTGTGGGATAAATCCTTACAAAATCCGGTGAAAGGGCGGCTATTCGCTGCCCGGTCGCCAGGCAGGTGTCTTTATCATCACCCGGCAGGCCGACCATCATTTGCAAACCGATCTCATACTTTCTCTGTTTTAGCAGCGCCGTCGCCTGCTCGGAATCCGCGGCCGAATGCCCCCGCCTGGACATCTCCAAAACCCTGTCATCCATGGACTGAACACCCAGCTCAATTGTTTTAACGGGATATTCCTTCAGGATCTCAAGGCGTTCTTCGTCAACCGTATCGGGTCGGGTTGAAAACCTGAGACTGTCCACCTTGCCTTGATCCACATATACCGCTGCAGTCTGAAGCAACGATGTCATGCAGTTTTTGTCCAGCCCCAGGAAATTCCCCCCGTAAAACGACAGCTGAACCGAAGACCGATGGGGCCCCCTGTACTGAAGAAATTGATCAATCAGCGTTCTGAGCTTGTCCGGAGAAAGAAGGTGTCGTTTAATTCCTGTAATGGCAGCCTGATTGCAAAAGGCACATTGATGCGGACACCCGCCTTCAGGAATAAAAATTGGAATAATAAAAGGTCGTTCAACCGGCATAAGTTTGACAAACTCGTAAAAAATCAAATTTGAGACGGCAAAATAAAAAAATCGCTGCATCGCAAATTCCGTGGAATCGGGCGTACTTATTTACGCCCCGGTGAACACGGAATGAAGCGCAACGCATGGACTTTTTACGCAGCCGTCAAGTTTTATTCTTTTATCAATAGTTCAACCGCTTTTCTGGCGGCATCCTGTTCCGCTATTTTTTTACTTTTTCCTTCGCCTTCGGTCTGAATATCCTGAATGTTGAGCTGAACGCTGAAGATCTTGTCATGATCCGGGCCACACTCTCCGATAACCTTATACTCCGGAACCATCTTGTGCTTGATCTGCACCAGCTCCTGCAGCTGACTTTTGTAATCATGATTGCCATCGGGTTCATCCATGGAACTGATTATCGGATCGAAATGGTATTCGATAAACCGGAATGCCGTTTCAAACCCTCCATCCAGATACACCGCCGCAATAACCGCTTCAACAGCATCCGCCAGAATAGATTTCTTTTTTCGCCCCTGTGTCTGGATTTCTCCTTTTCCGAGGCTTAAATAAGCGCCCAACCCCGTCTTTCCGGCTAAATCCGCCAGCTGCGTTTCATTTACAAGCGCCGCTCTCATTCTGGACAGCTGACCTTCTTTTAATTTCGGAAACCGTATCATGAGGATATGACCGATGACCAGATTTAATACCGCATCACCTAAAAATTCAAAACACTCATTATCTCTTAAATATGAATTCGACAATTCGTTCACAAAGGAACTGTGCCGAAGCGCTTCTTCAAGCAATTCCCGGTTCTTGAATTCGTATGATATTTTTTGTTTAATTTCAATCAAATTTCGAGGTTTCATACCGTCTTTTACCATCTCATCAGATTCAGAATTTCATCATATTTTTAACAAAACGGGCTTCACCATATGCAGTTCATGGGCAAACTCGGTTTCAACGACTACGGATTCGGCATGAATCTATAATCAGAAAACCACGTATTGTTGTTATTGAAATCTTCTGGGCCATTGCAATGCACAAATTCCCGTCGTAAAAGCACAAAAAGCACTGACTGAACCCGGTTCATCGGGGCTGGTGCCGTGATGTTGACTTATCCGGAAACGCTGCAAGCAAAGCAGGGGATGATGAGGGAACGAAAACAAGAGGATGGACAATCTCATTGATAAATTCGTAAAACGCCTTTTGAATCAAAGAAGACGGTTTACGGGTCCATCAATTGTTTTGAGATTGAATCAAATTTTCATATACCTCATAAGGCACACACAGGTCTCCCCTGCCCGTTCCCATTTGAATATCCGGCTTTAATGAACCGTGAAAATCAGATCCCCCTGTCATCAGCAATTCATATCGTTTCGCCATATCGAAATAAAACCGTTGATGGATAATTGAATGCTCAGGATAATAGACCTCCATTCCCTTAAGCCCCATTTCTTTCAACTCGCGAATGAATGCCTCCAGCACCTCGTTTTGCCGGATGTTCAAAAGAACCGGATGAGCCAGTACGGGGATACCGCCCGCATTGGCTATAATCTGAATAGCCTGCTCACAATTCATCCGATACTTATCCACATATGCCGGCTTTCCGCGACCCAGATAAAGATCAAAAGCTTCATGAATCGATCGAACCAGATGTTTATTTACCATCGCGCGTGCAATATGAGGCCGGCCGATCTGACCGCCCCCGGACACTGTCAGAACTTCATCCATGGACAAACCGATCCCCAGCACCTCAAGGCGTTCTATAATTCGGGGAGCCCGGCTTTCTCTGGCCGCTTGCAACATTTTAAGAGATCGGTTTAATTCCGGATCGTCAAGTCTGATAAAATACCCCAGGATGTGACAACTTCCGGAAAAACGAAAAAAAGCAGGCGGGGTTACACTGATTTCAACACCGGTTATGAATTTAATGGATTCCGGTATACCGATTTGAAGCGCATCTTTCACCCCCAGGACCGTATCGTGGTCTGTAATTGAAATGGCGCCAAGATTCAGGCGATACGCCAGGGATAGAATCTCACCCGGCGCAAGGGTTCCATCGGATGCCGATGAATGTATATGAAGGTCAATTTTCACGCCCGAATTACAATCCAAGCGCTTTTTCCACAGCTTCCTCTCTGGTTTTACAATCTATGCAGAGAGTGGTAACAGGTCTGGCCTCTAACCGTTCAACAGTAATATCTTCCCCGCACTTCTCACATACGCCGAACGTACCGTTTTCAATCCGTTCGAGTGCCTTTTTTATTTTTCTGATCAGTTTGCTTTCCCTGTCCCGTATTCGCAACATAAAATTCCGATCTGATTCAAGAGAAGCGCGGTCCGTCGGATCAGGAAAATTTTCCCGTTGGCCAGTCATGTCTGTCACTGTGTCATCTGCCTGACTCAGCAGATCATCTAACCGCTTTCTTAGCAATTGTTCAAAATAGTCTATTTCTTTTTGATCCATGGTGCTATCCTTCGATAGATGTCTGATATTTTAAATAAATATATTTATTTAGCATACGTCATTTTAGATGTAAAGCCGTTTTATGAAAAAACAGCGCTTCAAAACGTATTCAGCATCCCACAGGTATTTGAAATTTGGGTTTGATCATAACTGCGACCGTATTTTGCTGTGCGTAGCCTCGGAGTTCCGCCCGTTGCCGGTGTACGACATGGCGCGCGATCCGGGGAAAAGATGTCGGGGCCATGAAGCGTTAAGAAGCGCAAACGGTTTGAGGCGTGCCGAGTTTTTGCGCTTTCGCTTCATGGACCCGACATCCCGATCAGCGGACTTTTTCCGATGGCACGCTATTTGCGTTTATCGCATGCAACATGAACCGGTTGACCTCATTCTTTAAAAGAACAGCTTCCGGCTTGATTAAAAAACGTCGGGATGCACACGGGGGAAAAACCGTATGGTATGGGTTAAAATCGATCCTGGAAATTAATAAACGACAGCGATCCGGCAGATCGCCGTTCGCCGCATATTTCTCATGCCCAGGCCCCCATGGGGATCGCTTTACCGCCTAAAAGTCCCATGGGCTCGAGCCGCTTGCAATCCATCAGGAAATATCGGCTACCAGTTTTTCAAATTCCTTAAGTGAACTAACCGTATAGACAGTGTACGGATAATCTTTGGGAACAATTTTTTTCAATAATCCCGACAGAACCTTACCCGGACCGACTTCCACAAAATTTTCAATCCCTTTTTCCATCATTTTACATACAGAATCGTACCATTTTACAGGGTGGCAAAGCTGCTGTCCCATAATCGTCCTGATCGCCATGGAATCAAGGGCCACATCTGCCGTAACATTGTGAATAACCGGCGTAGCCGGCGAATGAAACGTAACAGACTCCAGCACCGCTGCAAATTCTTTTTCCGCACCTTTCATCAAATCGCTGTGCCATGCCCCGCTGACGTTCAATGGAATTGCTCTGGCGCCTTTTGAAGCCGCTATCTCGGATACCTTTTTAACCTGATCCGGCGCTCCCGTGATAACGATTTGTTTCTCAGCATTATGATTGGCTACAGCGACAACTCCCGTCTTCCGGACATCATCCACAATCGCCTGAACCGTTTCAATCGAAAGTCCGATAACGGCATGCATCGCGCCGGTATGCGCTACGGCCTCTCTGTGCATCAGCGCCCCTCTCTTATGAACGAGCCTGATGGTGTCTTCTTCAGATACGACTCCGGCATTACAAAGGGCGCTGAATTCACCCAGACTGTGACCGGCAGAGATATCGGCCCGGATGCCTTCTTTTTCGATAGCGGCCAGGCATGCCAGACTTACGACCGTCACCGCGGGCTGCAGATTCACGGTTTGCGTCAGCTCCTCCATCGGGCCTTTGAAACAAAGCCTGGATATGTTAATTTTCGTCAGTTCCTCAGCCATATCAAACCGCTCTCTGACAAATTCGAATTCCTGGTAAAAATCCAGTGCCATACCGACCTTTTGCGATCCCTGGCCCGGGAATAGAAATGCTGTCTTTTTCAACGCCTGCCTCCTGTAATTAAACGTTTTAACTCTCCTGCCGAGCGGTTTCATACCACCCGGACAACGGAACGCGCACCTTCAAAAGCCCATGACACCCGGCCGTCAGGATGAGGAACGGATTTCAAAACGCCCGGCTATTTATCAAGATTAAACAGTTTTCGGGTAACGTCCAGATAAACGGGCTTATCACCATGGAAATGGTTGTTTTTCAGACAAAGTGTAGGGTGATGCAGTATTTTATTGATCACGGCCTGGGTCATCCTCTCGATCGCCTGACAGTCCGGTTCTGCCAGATGAGTCAATGAATGAAACGTTTTTTTCATTTCCGCATCGGCAATCTCGCTCATCATATTTCGTACGGCAACAATGGTCGGGATGACATCGAGACTCTCATACCAGCGGCGAAACTGAATGACCGATTCATCAACGATTCGCTGGCCTTTTACGGCTTCTTTGTTGCGATCTTCAATATTATCTTCGATCACCCCTGTCAAATCATCTATGTCATAAACATACGAATTGGTTATCCGGTTAATTTTCGGATCGATATCACGGGGAACGGCAATATCGATGAAAAAAATCGGACGATTTTTTCTTTTCCGAACCACCTTTCTGACCTGATCGTACTGAATGACAAATTCGGCAGAACCGGTCGAGCTGATAATGATATCGACCGTTTGAAGAACATCGGAAATTTCTTCAAACCGGATGGCATTCCCGCCAAACCGGCTGGCCAGGTCAAGCCCCCGTTCAAACGTCCGGTTGGCGACGCATATATCGCCGACGCGATTTCGAATCAGATGCTCGACGGCCAGCTCTGCCATTTCACCGGCCCCGATCAGCAACACTTTCTTTCCTTCCAGGGAACCGAATATTTTCCGTCCCAGCTCAATGGCCGCATAACTGATTGATACGGCATGGTCACCGATGCCGGTTTCCGTTCGAATACGCTTTGCCACAAAAAATGTCCGGTGCATCAACCGGTTTAAAATCACTCCGGATGTTTTTTTGGAAGCAGCCCTTAAATATGCTTCCTTGATCTGACCCAGGATTTGAGGCTCGCCAACCATCATGGAATCCAGGCTGGAAGCTACCAGAAACATGTGCCGGACCGCCTCAGCCCCCTCGTAAACATATAAGGATTTTTCAAGTTCATGCCGGGATACGTTCTTTGCCCGTATGATATAATCTTTGACCTGAGCTACCGCACCGCTTGCCTCTTCGGTCGCCATCAGCACTTCCACCCGGTTGCAGGTGGAAATAAAAACAACTTCATCAATCGACTCATAGTCTCGAAGCAATTCCAGCGCAGACGATATTTCATCATTCGAAAATGCAACGCACTCTCTGAGCTCTACCGGAGCGGTCTTATGATTCATCCCCATTAATACGATATCACGCATGATAATTTCTTTTTTCGCTGCTTATAATTACCCTGTAGTCATTCCCGTTGACAACCGGTTCATCCTCACATGATATTGCCCTCACCGATCAGGCAGTCTACATGCTGGTAAAGGCGCCATGATGCCCCTCCAGTAAAAAATTGACCCCCAGAAACGTAAATAAAAGAACAGCAAAGCCGATAATCGCCATCACTGCGGACTTACGCCCCCGCCACCCGACCGTCAGCCGTTCATGAAGCAACGCGGCGTAAAACAGCCAGGTAATTGCTGACCAGACTTCTTTTGGATCCCATCCCCAAAATCTGCCCCAGACCGATTTCGCATAAACAAGCCCGGAAATAAGCCCCAGCGACAGCATGATAAAACCGGCGATCAGACACGCATATCCGGCGCTGTCCAGCAGATCCAGGGAGGGCAGCCGTCTGAACAAAAACCCATGCGATTTGGTTTTTATCGCGTGCTCCTGCATCAGATACAAAATCCCCAGCCCGCAGGCCAGCGCAAATGAAGCCTCACCGATGAGAATCACGATGACATGAAACACAATCCACATGCTGTTAAGAATGTAATTCATTTCCACCGGCTCATTTGGAACCAGGTAGGCGGCGATCGTAACCAATGCAGCCAGGGGCGCTGCATACACCCCGAGTATTCTCAGGTTGAATTTATATTGAAACAGGATAAAGACAACCGCTATTGCCCAGCCGGACAGCATCAATGTCTCATACAGGTTGTTGACGGGGAAATGGCCTGTCTGGGCAAACCGGTACCCGATAGCCAGTGAATGGCATAACAATCCGGCCAGCATCAGATAATACCCGGCCTTGTGCAGATAATTTTTCTGAAAAAACAAATAGGCCATATATACCGCTGAGCTGCACAGATAGCATAAAATTATAATAAAAATTACATACTCCATTGATCACCCCTTCGGGGTTTATCTCCAGTTTATGAATTCATCCGCATTAAATCGGCAAAAGCATATCCTTCACCCAGAATTTCTCTGAGTCGCTCGTTGATCCGGTCAACGTCATGATCCCGGATCCTTTCAATAAGATCACTTTCGATAAGTTGGCGAAAAATTTTCTGATGCTCGCATGAATTATGATGGCGGGCAAGCAGTTTTTTACGTACCGCCCCCATTAAAATCAACAAATCATCATATTCCTGTCCGAACTGCTTTTCCAGTTCCGTTCTCAGCTTCCTGGCCAGAGCCGGGCTTTTGCCGGATGTCGATATGGCGATCAGCAGATCCCCTCTTTCAACAACCGACGGCAGAACAAAGCTGCAGGCCTCCGGCCGGTCGACAATATTGCACAGCACGTTGCACTTTTCCGCATCCTCATGGACACGACGATTTAATTCCTCATTGTCTGTGGCGCCAAAAACCATAAATACGCCTTCCAGATCCGAAGAACGATAGCACCTGCTTTTTAACGAAACAGCCCCGGTTTCTGCAAGCCCGAGAAGCCTGTCATCAAAACAGGGACTGACGACCGTAACGTCCGCACCGCACTTGAGCAGTGTCAAAACCTTACGTGTCCCGACAGTCCCTCCGCCAACAACCAGGCAGCGCTTACCGTGAATATCAAAAAATACCGGGTAATATCGCATATGAATTCATCAGAATCATGATTCAGGTAAGGGCCCCGGCACAAATAAATTATGCCGGGATTGCGCGGGATTTTCCCGTCTTCAAGGCGTATCAAATGTACATACTCATCGTACGCTTTGATACAACGCTGAAGACGGACAAAAAGGCAGGCAAGACGGTACAAATTATTCTTGTCGGGACGCTAAATCTCAACTTTCAACATATCAGTGGCCAGTACCAGCGAACCGCTGTATGCCCTGCGACACTGAGCTTCAATATCGACCGTATCGCATTCCGGATAAAAATGCGTCAGTACCAGTTTGCGCACGTTCGCCCGGGCGGCAATTTCACCCGCCATTGATGGTGTCAGATGTCCTTTAACTTTCATGCCATCCGGAAATGAGGATTCGCAAATGAGCACATCCGCATCCCGGGCCAGTTCGATCAGGGAATCACAATAATCCGTATCACCCGAATATACAACGGATCGTCCGTCCGCGGCTGTAATTTTACAGGCAATACTTTCCGGGCAATGTGCAACCGGCACCGATTGCACCAAAAACACTCCAAGCTGCCGGGTATCATAGCCCTTCGCATCCGTTTCAACAAGCCTGAAAAGCCGTCCCGGCAATTCGATCACATGCCCGTAAACGTCTCTTAACCCGGAATAAAAACGGGACAACCCCTTGCCGCCCATGACCGTAAGCATCCGTTGCCGGGCGGCCCTGTCCGGATATTTATTGGCGAATAAAAACGATACAAACTCTCCGGTATGATCCGGATGAAAATGACTGAAGAAAACAACCGATATCTCCCGAATATTTTCTCCTGCTTCAAGGAGACGCCGGATCGTTCCGGCGCCTAAATCCAGCAGCATCTTTTCATCTCCTGAACGGATCAATACAGAGCAGGAACTTCTACTTAACGATGGCACGCAAGTACCTGACCCAAGTATACTCAGATCCATGCAAAAATGACTATAAGACATGGTTCATTCCACACTGTCAAGAGTTTATCTCCTTTTTTGGCCTGTAATTACGGCTGACCCTCTGGCGGATCCATCGGAGCAGTTTTTTATCATTTTTATGATCTACACATTTGACTAACTCGGAAAAGCGAATTTCAGCCCGGGCCCTTGTTTTATGGCCACCGGCAGAACCAATCTGCCCAAACCCCCGTTTTGCGGCTTCGCCGGCATGTTTCCTCAACCCGTCATTTCTTAATACAATAACCAGTTTATCATCATATAAACCTGAAACAACGGTCGTGTTGACCGTATCCACTTTCATATAAAAATCGGCAACCAGCACACACACATCCGGAGTGCTGACCGTCCCCAGATGAACGAACACCTTGCCCTTCACCATATACATGGTTTGAAGCGCACGCCGGAAATACTTTAAAAACTCGACCTTCAGCTCCGAATGCTCAATTTTCCGAATCAGCGCAACGCTGGCATGCTTAAAAAAAAATTGAAACGCCTTAACATCTTCAATATGGGTCTGGCGCTCAAAATTATTCGTATCCGTTTTAATCGCATAACACAGGCCCGAGGCCAGTTTGATCGAGGGTTTGATTTTGGCTGCCTTCAGGTATTCGGCCATAATACTTGCCGCAGCGCCGTACTGGGGACGGATATCCAGAAAAGAAGCTTCAACTCCGGTATAAGGATGATGGTCGATGATGACATCCGGATGTATTCTCTGAAAAAGCTCATGATGGGCGGGCTGTGAATCAACCATGACAAATCGGGTATAACGAGCCACATCGATCTCATCGAAATAAACGAGCTTCAGGTTCAAAAGCCTGATCATCGACAGATTATCAGGCCGCTTTACGACATTGATATTCGACAGGGTTATACTGGCAACTTTTCGCCAAAGCAGTCTTTTTATTGCCATGGCACTGGCAATGGAATCCGGATCCGCATTGATGACGATCAGCACCTGATCATCACCTGAAAACTGCTGATAAAAACGCTTCAGTCTTTCAGATACAGACATCACCATACAAAATAATCACTTTCCCCTGATCGAATGCACACCAACAGGTACGGTCATTGTGCTCAGGACTCGTTTTCCAACACTTTTTTCAACGTCTTCAGATCCATTGACAATTGTTTTCTGGCTTTGGATGCGATCAGGGATTTCATAAGCCTGAACGTATTCAGGTCTGCTTCCGCCTCAATGGTCAATTTCGTTCCCTCGCCAAAAGGCTCGACACTCATCCGGCTCTGCCCCATGATAAGCCCCGATACCACTTTATAGATACAGCACCTGTCTGCCTCATATTCAGAAACAATTCCGTTGGCCTCGATTCTATATCCCATGATTCGGTTTACTATATGATACGTGGCGCCGGCACCGGTTTGTTTTTCCGAGGTGATATTCAGTGACTCAAGGCTGGTTTGCCATTTATGACTGTTTTTCAAATCGGCAACGTACGCAAACACCTTGTCTACAGGCCTGCAAATCACCACGTGCTCTTCAAATTTTGTCATACTCAAGGCATCTCCTTCCCGCGCCGGAGATGCTTTCCCGGAAAAAATCTTTTTGAGATAAAAGCCATCCCGGTTATCCCCCCCCCCCCCCCCCCCCCCCCCCACGCCATCTA
>JAQWFD010000012.1:0-28058 GCA_028704555.1 Desulfobacterales bacterium | reverse complement strand
CCCCAAAAAAATTTTTTTAGAAAAAAACCCCCCCCCTTTTCCCCCCCCCCCCCCCCCCCGGGGCTACCCATATTAATATTCGAAATATATACCGTTAGTATTAAGCTTAAACAACACAGCCTGTCAAATAAAAGCACGCTTACCATGCATCCCAGAGGGATAAACACAAAAAGACAGCGCGTCGTTCCCCGGTCTGAATTCGGCCATATTCTCCGGATATCTACAGATATATCCAAAAATAAGATTTTTTGTCAACTCGGTATTTATCATAGTACTTTTGTATAAATATAAAATATATATTTACTTTTATTTTACTTTTTATTTCATTTTAAAGATATTATTACTTAAAATGCGTTAACATTTCGTGTATCAAATATTTTTACGTGGCAAGTAAACATTTGTATTTTATAAATTAAAAATCAAACTACTTGTTTTATAAAAAAATTTTTACTTTTATTTTTATTCATCATCAATAAATTTAAAAAAATTATATGTTGACACAGAAGAATTATTTTCTTATTATTCTATAGATAATATTCTATTACGCCCTGATTTAAACCTCTTCGTTTCAGACACGATTTTTCCTTAATCAATAATTTCAGCAATATTTAACCGAAAAGGAGGCATATGGAGTTTAAAACAAATCCAGCCATCGAAAAAAAATTAAAATTATATTCACGCAACACTATTCACCAGATTCCTCAGACAGAAAACCTTCCGAAAAGACTGCTATCTTCGGTAAAAGCGGCCGCTACGGTCTTCCCATTTAAAGTAAACAATTATGTGATCGAAGAATTGATTGATTGGGACAATATTCCGCATGATCCTATCTTTCAATTGACATTTCCTCAGCCCGGCATGCTTGAAGATTTTGAACTTGACCGGATGGAACGCCTCATACGGAAGCAGGCATCCGAAAAAGAGGTGAAGATCGCCGCACAACAAATCCAGATGAAACTGAATCCCCACCCGGCAGGACAAATGGATTTGAATGTTCCAATCGAGGGTGGAAAAATTTACAGCGGGATGCAGCACAAGTACAATGAAACGGTTCTCTTTTTCCCCAGCCAGGGACAAAGCTGCCATGCATACTGCACCTACTGCTTCAGGTGGGCTCAATTTGCCGGTCTGGACAATCTGAAATTCGCCAGCCGGGATGCTGAAGCGCTGTTCACCTACATAAAAGCACATCCGGAAGTAACCGACGTTCTTTTTACCGGTGGAGACCCCCTCACAATGAGAACAAGGGTGCTCAAAAGGTATACGGACCGGCTGATCCGGGAAAAACCCGCAAATCTGTCAACCATCAGAATCGGGACAAAATCGCTGGCCTACTGGCCCTATCGGTTTATCACAGACAAAGATGCTGACGAACTGCTGCAGCTCTTCGAGCAGATCACCCACAGCGGAATCCATCTGTCAATCATGGCACACTTCAGCCATTCCAGAGAGCTGGAAACACCTGCCGTCCAAACAGCGATCAAACGGATACTGAATACCGGCGCCACGATTCGATGTCAGGCCCCGCTTATCAAACATATCAATGATGATCCGGATGTATGGTCAACCATGTGGAAAACTCAGGTCAAACTGGGGGCCATTCCATATTACATGTTTGTGGGAAGGGATACAGGCCCGAAAGATTACTTCAAGCTCCCTCTGAAAACCGCTTATCAGATTTTCAGTCAGGCGTATGGAACCGTATCGGGCTTATGCCGAACGGTCAGGGGGCCGTCCATGTCTGCCACACAGGGAAAAATTCTGATCGACGGCATTTCAGAAATCAAGGGGGAAAAAGTCTTCGTCCTGAAATTCATACAGGGTCGTGATTCTCAATGGGCCAATAAAGTCTTTTTTGCCCGATATGACAGTAAGGCCTCGTGGCTGGATGAATTGAAGCCCGCATTTGGGGAGACCGATTTTTTCTATACAAAACGACTCAATGCCATAGCATATGCAAAGCGTCAGGCCCAATTTCAACTGCCCCACTATGATGAAGAGGCCGATGAGATGGAATGTGCTCTCAGCTAATGCCCGTCCATAAATCCGGTTTTAAACAGCCGGGCACAGCGCATTTTCCCCTGCGTCAGGATGGTTTTCATCCGACGCAGCTGGCAGATGCAACGATTTTGACCCGGATCACGGTTTTAACCCGGTACTTGAAAACGGATGATATCTGCCGATCAATTCGGCGACATCCCGGGACTCTTTTTTCCGGCCCCGCTTCAGACACCCATTCGCATATATAGAACCTTTTTCAGCCAGCATGTTCACGGCAGCGGCATACTGCACCGGTGATAATTTTTTGCTGTCGATAATCTTTTTCAGCGCCTGTATGCGATATCTATCCAACCCCGGCGCTTTTGAAAGCTGATCCTGATGCCCGCCCCGCTTGACGATCAACGGTTCATCAATCAGATACACCGGATACCGGCAACTGATTCTGAGCCACAGGTCATAGTCTTCACAGGCTGGCAAATCCTCGTCAAAGATACCGACCTTATCGAACAAAGACCGCCTTATCATCACGGCAGACGGACTGACCAGACACAGCTTCAACGACGGCTCAAATATCATTCCCGATCTTTTCCTATGCCGTTTTTTTGGATTCACCCTTATCCCATTACGAATCCATATCTCTTCTGTTTGACAAATCAAAGCATCCGGGGTCTGTTGAAAAAACTCGACCTGACGAATCAATTTATCCGGCAGCCACAGGTCATCCGAATCCAAAAACGTGATAAGATCACCCGACGCCGAAGCAATCCCCGCATTTCGGGCAGAACTGACCCCCTGATTATTCTGTCGAATAACCCGGATTCGGTCTTCACAGGAGGCAAGCACCTCTCCGGTATCATCGGTCGACCCGTCATCTACAACAATGAGTTCATAACCCGTAAATGTTTGAGATAAAACCGAGTCTATCGCCTCTTCAAGAAGCCGCGCCCGGTTATAAGTTGGAATAATGACACTCACCTTGGGAGTTTTCAATCTGTTTTCCATGGATACCGTTTCTGGGATATAGATACTTCAGTTAATAAAGGACTTGATCTTCGTTTCGGCCCGATTAGCTGACATATCCTTTTATTGACTTTTCCGGCAATAAAAGAAATATTAGGATTATTGGTTTTGCTTCTCAAATGTCCCCTGAGCCTTCAACGTCATAGTAAATATGGCTTAGAGGTTACATGGCATCCGTAGCCATAAATTTGTTTAGCTGCCGTCATTGGAACGCCCCTTCCCGCCAACCCCAAAAGGAGAAAATACCATGGCCGTAAAAACACCCAAGCGACAAAAAGTGATTCTGGATCTTGCAAAAGTCAACATGCTGAATGCAGAAGGATGCCCGGCCTGCGGCCGAAAATTTTCATTGGGAGATACAGCCGTTCCGGCATATGGCTCGTGGGGTGATCGTCCCAAACTCATTCATGAAAACGAAGCAATATTTGACAGAGGCAAAGGGGCCTATTATGAAAGAAAATATTTTGACTCCCTGAAAAAAGAGGACTAACCAGGGATGCTGGAACTATGAAGCTAAAGCGCAAAAACTCGGCGCGCCTCAAACAGTTTGCGCTTCTTAACGCTTCATAGTCCCGGCATCTTTCCCCGGATAGCGCAATGTCATACGCCGGGAACGGGCGGGACTCCGTGACCACACTTCGGAACTATGGCCGAAGTTATGATCGAGCCCGACATATCAAACGTCAGCTCATCCGGCCAAGGGCGCTCATGGCCATCTGCCGGTCCTTTTTTGCAGGCATCAACCACAGCCCGGTTGTCCCGTATAATGACATCCCGATCCGGGTCCACATTATTAAACAGTTTCCACAGCAGTTGGGATTCATCTGCAAGGTCTATCCCCTGATCAAACAGGATCAGAATATTAAATTGGCCAATTTCAGGACAGCACAAAAGCTGTTCCGCAAAATAGGACCCGCCCCGGGTTGATGTTTTTTCAACCGTTATGGCCAGCAGTCGATTGCCCGATTGGGCAGAGAATGAAATCGATTCGAGCAGCTGCCGGCAATTGACTGCGCCCGACACCCTGTCTGAAATATTGCCAGGCACCGGCTGTTCATCAGGATGAACAGCGGCCTGCTCCGCTCCGGTGCGAGGGGGTTCCCCGAGACATCTTGCCGTCAGATCGATCCCGATTTTATTACCAAAATTAGGAAGCGGGGATGAATGATCCAGCACATCCAGGACCCCTTTGCTCAATGTAATGTCCGAGGCGAGATCAAAATGCCGGATAAAGGCTTCCAGCACGCTGCCCGAATCCTGACAATCCACTGTTTTATCGACCACGACAATGGCCTTGCAAAAACTCATCTGCCCCTGCCCCCAGAGGCCGCTCATAATTTTCTGGGCATGCCCGGGGTATTCCTTGTCAATTGATACAATGACAATATTATGAAACACGCCTTCCCACGGAAACCAGTAATCGGTTATTTCCGGCATCACCGCCTGAATCATGGGTAGAAACAGCCGTTCCGTGGCTTTGGCCAGATAACAGTCCTCCATGGGGGGCGGCCCGACCAGCGTGGCATGGTAAACAGCATCCTTTCGATGGGTAACAGCCGTCACATGAAACACCGGATAATCATCCTCCAGGGAATAATACCCGGTATGATCCCCGAACGGGCCTTCCCGCCGGAGTTCACCGGGCGTTACATACCCTTCCAGGATAAATTCCGCTTCAGCAGGGACCTCCAGATCAACGGTGACCGCCCGGGTCATGGCCACCGGTTTTCGACGAATAAATCCTGCCAGCATCAATTCATCCACACCCCGGGGCATCGGCGCGGTAGCAGAATACACGGTCGCCGGATCAGCGCCGATGGCAACCGCTACCGGCATCGGTTTCCCCAATCGACAGTACTCCTGATAATAATGAGAGCCGTCCTTGTGAATATGCCAGTGCATACCGGTCGTCTGCCTGTCAAAAATCTGCATCCGGTACATGCCCACATTGCGCTTTCCGGTAACCGGGCTCCGGGTGATTACCAGGGGGAGGGTCACAAAAGGTCCGCCGTCCGCGGGCCAGCAGTGAAGCACAGGAAGCTTTGACAGATCCACCGCATCGCCTTTAATTACCACCTGCTGGCATGGCGGCGTCCCAGACTTGAACCGGCGGGGAAAAAACCGTGACACCCCGATGGCCATGGGGACGATATGAAGCGCCTCTTTAAGGGTGCGGGGCGGATTAAAATCGATGAATTCCCTGATCCGCTCGCCCAGCTGATCCAGATGCCCAACCCCTAATGCCATGCATATCCGATGAGGGCTTCCGAATAAATTTGTGGCTACCGGAAAGGCCGAATCCATTACATTCTCAAATAGAAGTGCCTTGCCGCCTGCCGGACGTTTGGACTCCCGATCGGTGATCCGACTGATTTCCAGGCAGGCGGATACTGGTTTATGGATACGCGACAGTTCACCGGCCCGATCCAGTGCATTGATAAATTGTCCCAGATTTTGATACGCGCCCGGATTATTCATTCACGAACTCCCCCCATTGTCTGCTCAATTGATGTTCCACGTGAAGATGATCCAGTACCCTTGCCACGACGGTATCCACCAGTGCTTCAATGCTTTGGGGATGAAAATAAAATGACGGGGAAGGGGGTATGATGGTGGCACCTGCAGAGTCTGCACGAAGCATATTTTTCAAGTGAATCCGGCTCAGCGGCATTTCACGCGGCAGCAGAATCAGCGGCCGTTTTTCTTTCAGGCAGACATCTGCCGCCCGATGAATCAGATTTTCCGCAATACCCGATGAAATATTGGCCAGCGTTCTCATGGAGCACGGCGCGATCACCATTGCCTCATGCCGGAATGACCCGCTGGCCGGTGGCGCAAACAGGTCCGAAGGTTCATAGCATTTCAAAGATGCCTGTTCATGAAAATTCACACCGGACCGTTCAAGAAACGAGATCATGGATTCACCCTGGTAACCCATTTCATGCTGGAGCACCTTTTGTCCGGCCTCCGAGACAATCAGGAAAATATCTGCCGGCACCTGCACAAGCGCCCGTAACAGCCGAACCCCGTACACAGCACCCGAAGCCCCGCATATGGCAACAACAAACTTCCTGCTCATAAACATCTCCTCAGCAGTTCATCGATGAGAATACCAACAAACAACAGGATGGAAATTATGCTGTTGATATGGAAAAACGCAATCGGAACCCGGCTTAAATCATCCGGCGTTACGAGCCGCTGTTCGATAATAAGCAGCACTCCGATAATCATAACGGTGATCAGGTATACGAGATGCATGTCAAATACTATATGAATAAGAAAAAAGCAGATAAAGGACAGCACGTGCAGGGCAGATGAAATCAAAAGGGCGTTCTGGACGCCAAAAAAAACGGGTATGGAAAAAAGGCCTTCGCGCCGGTCAACGTCCAGATCCTGGCAGGCATAGAGAATATCAAACCCGGCGATATAGGTCATCAGCGCCAGAGACAGCAGCACAATGGACCACGAAAATCCCTGTGTCAAAGCGATCCAGGTTCCCAGAGGCGCAAGGGATATGGCAAACCCCAGATACAGATGACAAAGCCAGGTAAACCGTTTGGTATACGAATAGCCAAATAAAATAAGCAATACCGGAAACGACCCGATCAGACAGATTCTGCCCAGCATCCCGGCAGAAAAAATAAACAGCGCCGACGATAAAATCACCAGTATCCATGACGACATGACGGAAATTCGTCCTGCAGGAATTTCCCGCTGACAGGTTCGCGGGTTTCTGACATCCAGACCCGCATCGGTAATCCGGTTAAACCCCATGGACGCTGATCGCGCTCCGACCATGGCCAGCAGTATCCAGATCAAATCTGCCGGCTCAAATTTATGGTACCGTGTGGACAGGACCGCTGACGAAAGCGCAAACGGAAGAGCAAATACCGTATGGCTGAACTTAATCATCCGGCCATACGTCAAAACCCGTTCCGTAAGGGGATTCATCACATGCTTCCAATTCATCCGGCCATAATCCAAAACGACCTTTTCCGAGACCGTCAAACCAAACACGCAATCACTATACTGATATCAGATGTCTGGTCTATTGAAAATTACCTTTAAAACAACCTCTACATTCCCACCCCATCGATCGAAACGCCGCAATACGGACACAGGCCACGGTCTATCACATTTTTACGAACTGTAAAAGCCCACCGGTCAACCAGCAGCTTTCCGCAGTTATAGCAGAAGGTGCTTTCCCCCTCATCGCCCGGCACATTCCCGGTATAGACATACCTCAGGCCTGCCTTCAGGCCGATATCCCGGGCCAGTTCAAGGGTCTGAACCGGCGTCGGCGGAAGGTCCGTGAGCCGGTAGGTCGGATGAAACCGGCTGACATGCCAGGGGGTATCGACACCCAGCTCATCGGCAATAAACCGGGCCAGCTGGTTGAGTTCATCCGGGCTGTCATTCAATCCCGGAATCAGCAGCGTCGTTACCTCAACAAAAACGTCCATGGCCTTCATTAGTTTCAGCGTTTCCTTGACCGGTTCCAGTCTGCCCCCGCAGATTTCCCGGTAATACCGGTCGCTGAAGGCTTTCAGATCCACATTTGCCGCATCCAGGTACGGGCTGATCATCTCCAGCGCTTCGGGCGTCATAAACCCGTTGGTGACAAACACGTTTTTGATGTGACTTTCATGAGCCAGACGGGAAGTATCAAGGGCATATTCAAAAAATACGGTCGGCTCCGTGTAAGTATAGGCAATACTCTGGCAACCGGCGTCCCGGGCCTCTGAAACAATTTTTTCCGGACTGCAGAACTCTCCAATGATCCTGCCTTTCTGATCGGTCGGCAGCTGGGCGATATCCGCGTTCTGACAGAACAGGCACCGGAAATTACACCCCACCGTTGCAATGGAGTAGGAACGGGTTCCCGGCAGAAAATGAAACAGGGGTTTTTTTTCAATCGGATCAATATGACGGGCGATGAGCTTGCCGTACACCAGGGTTTTCAACGTGCCCGCCTGATTTTCCCGGACATTGCATCTTCCCCGGCTGCCTGCATGAATAATACAGCGATGATGGCAGAGCCGGCAACGGACCTTGTTATCCGGCAACGATTCATACAGATAGGCTTCCATGGTATCAACTCCCCTTTTCCAATACTTTTTTTTGGCGCCTTTTGCTTCCGGCTTGAGTGGATCAGAAAGCGGTTTAAACCACTGCGCCTTTAACTCGGACTTTTTACGATGCCGTCTCGATTCTGGCCTTTTACGAGTTCATCAGGATTTATCCGGCAAAAAACACCTGTTGAACGATTGACAGGGCAGATCAGCGACAGGGGACGGGTGATGAATTGAGGATTTAAAACGACAACCATCCCGGCAAAAGCACCGAATGGAAATCGTTGAATAAATCGATATTGTTCAATCTTCCGGCAGATGATCCGGTTTGAGGAAGAAAAGTTACTTACCGTACGGCACGTTACCGGAACATTGCCCAGCACATACCGGATATGGCTTTTTAATTCGCTGATACTGAAAAACCGCGCATGTTTATAAATGGAGTCGCAAAGCAGCGTTCTGAGTCTCAGCCGCATGACTTCAACGGCATGTTTATTCAAAAATCCGATAAACACCTTGTTTTTTGCAACCCGACAGGCTTCTTCGATGGTTCTTTTGAAATCATCGACAAATTCGAGCGTCAATATGATACAGGCATTATCAAATGAATTGTCCTCAAACGGCAGATCTTCGGCAACTCCCCGATAAAAATCCACCCGATTCCTTACATTTCGGCTTGCAATATCCAGCATATAGGGAGAAGGGTCGAGACCCGTAACCTGTAATCCGGAATCTATCAATGCGCAAAGCCTTGTCCCGGTACCGCAACCGATTTCCAGAACAGATTCCCCCCTGACCGGTCGAAGCATATCGAGCATCAGCCGGCTTTCGAGTTCAGCGGTAAACCGGATTTTCGACTGTTTCAACCACTGATCATATGCGACGGCATCTTTAAAATCAAAAATATAACCCATAATGTATATATTTATTGGAAAAATACGTATTTATCAAGCATAAAACCAACGCCATTCATCGGGAACGGAAATGAGCTGAACGGACCCCGGCGCACTGGGGGCTCACTCAAAAATAACTTCCGATTTTAAGCGCCGATGCATCCTGCCTGGCTGCGTTACGAAAGCTTTGGAGCATACCGGGCGCGTCAACCCAGTATCATTCGGCTCTTTTTCTCTGTACCATACTGATGAAAACGGATCGGGGGACCCCGCTGAAAACTTTCCACCTTTTATTACAATCTTTTCCCCAACTGTTTGAACTATTTTCGCCTTTGTGCTAACAACACAATTAGATAAACCGGGAATGCAATATATGCATTACCACCATAAAAATGCCATGTTCATGCCCTTATTTTTAAGGCATGACGCCGCGTTACGATCCGAAATTACCCGGAAGACTGAACTCAAAACAATTGCATCGGATTAGATCATGAACGAATTTTTCAAAGTCACTCCCATAGAGCATGTACTCAATTATACATCGGATTTTGCGCCTGTCGAGGCAGAAATCATTTCGCTGCCGGACGCTCTGGAAAGAATACTGGCAGAAGATATCGTATCCGATATCAATATACCCGATTTTGCCAGATCCACCATGGACGGCTATGCCGTATCGGCAAAATCCACGTTTGGCGCCTCCGAAAGCAACCCGGCGTATTTCATGGTAAAAGGCGCTGTATTCATGGGAGAAACTCCTGATTTTTCAATCGGGCCTGAACAAGCGGCAAGAATACCCACCGGGGGAATGCTTCCGAAGGGCGCAGACAGTGTCGTCATGATCGAGCATACCGAGGCTGTCGACGATTCGACCATTGAAGTTTACCGGGCGGTCGCTCCGGGACAGCATATCGTAGACATCGGAGAAGACATCCTCCAGGGCAACACCATTCTGCCGAAGGGCGTCAAAATCAGGCCTCAGGAACTCGGACTGCTGGCTGCCCTGGGCAGAACGAGACTGTCCGTTTACCGGCAGCCGGTGGTCGGCATCATTTCAACCGGCGATGAACTGATCCCCATTGACCAGATACCTGCCGCAGGAAAAATCCGGGATATCAATACCTACACGCTGGCCGGTCTTGTAAGAGAAGCCGGGGGGATTCCGCTGATATTCGGCATCATGAGGGACAATTTTGATCAACTTCACGAGACCTGTTCCCTGGCCGCGTCTCAATCCGATATGATGCTGATTTCCGGGGGCAGCTCCGTGGGAACCCGGGATTTTACGATCGATGCCATATCATCCCTCCCCGAATCCGAGATACTCGTTCACGGAATCTCGATCAGTCCCGGAAAACCCACGATCCTGGCCAGAGTCGGGAACAAGATGTTCTGGGGCCTGCCAGGGCATGTGGTATCCGCCATGGTGGTATTTTCGGTTGTGGTCCGCCCTTTTTTCGACCGCATTTCCGGTATTACACTGCCCCGGGGCATGAAACGGATTACCGCACGCCTGACCCGGAACCTGCCATCTGCTCAGGGTCGTACGGATTTTATCAGAGTCCGGTTCATTGAAAAATCCGGAGAGATCTGGGCAGAACCGGTGATCGGAAAATCCGGCCTCATCAATACCATGGTCAAGGCCGACGGGCTTGTCGAAATACCGGTGAACACCGAAGGTTTCGATCAAGACACCCCCGTCAATGTCATCCCCCTGTAATCCCTGATTTCCCGGAATGATGCGATAAAAAAATCGTATTTGGAGACATATAATGACATCACGACGCAATGTATATCTGAAAATGAAGACTTTAAAAGAAGCCCGTGAAATTCTTTTCAACCGCTTCCCTGTTCCCGAAACGTTTTCCGGCGAAACCATCCCTGTTCCGGATGCCGTAGGCCGGGTATTATCCGAGCATGTCACGGCAAGACTCTCATCGCCGAACTTCCATGCAGCGGCCATGGATGGGATTGCCGTGAAGGCCGAATCCACATTCGGGGCCCATGAAGCCAGTCCCAGAGAGCTGAGGATAGGAGAAACCGCGTTTTATGTCAACACCGGCCACGTGCTGCCGGAACATACCAACGCGGTGATTATGATTGAAAACGTTCAGGTCATCGATGAGCATCGGATTGAAATCCAGGCGCCCGCCTATCCCTGGCAACATGTCAGAAAAATGGGGGAAGATATCGTGGCAACCGAACTGCTATTTACCCGGGATCACGTCATCACGCCCTATTGCGTGGGAGCGCTGCTGTCCGCAGGAATATTTACCGTCCGTGTCCGAAAAAAGCCAAAAATTTTAATTATCCCCACGGGCTCTGAACTGCTGGACTGGCAAAAATGCGCGGTAGATCATCTGAAACCCGGTCAGGTTCTGGAAACCAATTCCTTTGTTCTGGGAAAACTTGCCGAATCCTTTGGCGCTGAATATGTACGCCACCCGCTGGTGAAGGACGACGAGGATACGATTCGAAACGCCGTCGATGAAGCTTCCGGCCAGGATTATGACATCATCATTACGGTGGGAGGCTCATCAGCCGGTTCAGAAGATTATACCCGTAAAATAATCAGCGACATAGGAGATATCCTGTTTCACGGCGTTACCATCATGCCGGGAAAACCCGTTGTCATGGGGGTTGTCAATGAAAAACCGGTAGCCGGCATTCCCGGGTATCCCGTATCAGCCATTGTCGCCTTTGAACAGTTTGTCAGGCCGCTGATATATAGAATGCAGGGGCTGCCGGAGGAAAACCGTCCGGAAGCCACGGTTTTTCCGACCCGTAAAATCTCATCCCATCTGGGAGTGGAAGAATTTTTCCGGGTCAAACTCGGCAATGTCGGTGACAAAATTGTTGCCACACCCCTGCCCAGAGGGTCCGGAAGCATTACCACGCTGACCCGGGCAGACGGCATCATCCGCATTCCCAATCATGTGGAAGGGCTCAATGTCAACGAGCCGGTCAGCGCCGAACTCCTGCGTCCCCTGTCTCATATTCGCAATACCATCGTCGCCGTAGGAAGTCATGATAACACCCTGGACGTACTCGCCGACCAGATCCGCTCAACCCACAACAGCCATTTGACGCTTTCTTCAAGCCATGTGGGAAGCATGGGCGGACTGATGGCGATCAAACGCGGCGTCTGCCATATCGCCGGCTGCCATCTGCTGGATACGGAAACCGGAACCTATAATATATCCTACATCAACAAATTCCTGCCCGGATTCAAGGGGGTAACGGTTCATCTGGTCGAAAGGGACCAGGGCTTGATTGTACCCAAAGGAAATCCCAAACGCATTCAGGGCTTTGAGGATCTGACCCGTGATGATATCATCTTCATTAACCGGCAGACCGGCTCCGGCACCCGGATTCTGCTGGACTACCATCTGAACAGATCCCAAATCCAGCCGGATCATATCACCGGCTATGAAAATGACGAATTCACGCATATGTCGGTGGCCGTAGCGGTTCTCAGCGGTCTTGCGGATGTGGGGCTGGGCATTTGTGCGGCGGCAAATGCGCTGGATCTGGATTTTATACCGGTTGCAACGGAACAATACGATCTGATCATTCCCGAAGAACATATTTCCTCTGATTCTATCAATGTCCTGCTGGAAACCATTCGGTCCGAAGCATTCAAGCAGCGTGTTCAGATGCTGGGAGGCTACAACACCCAAAGAACCGGAGACATTCTGCACCGCTTTGCCGGATAGAAGACCCGAATCAACCGGCTCGGCCGGGCCGGATACGTGCGTGTTTCATCCGGTATGGATAAATGGATAACAGGCAACGCCTGCCGCAAACCGATCGACAGGCGATTGGCATATTTTTTTACACATTGACAGGGCACAACGATAATGGAACCGATTCAGGCATGTATACTGGGGTGTATTCAGGGGCTGACCGAATTTTTACCGATCAGCAGTTCAGGCCATCTGGTTTTGTTTCAGCATCTTTTCGGCATGCAGGAACCGCAGCTTTTCTTTGATATCAGCGTTCATGTCGGAACGCTGATCGCTGTGATGGCGTTTTTCCGGGATGACATCCTTTCCATCCTGAAAGCAGTTTCCCGTCTGTTGACAGGCAGGGCCGGCCAGTCTTCCCATCACCCCGACAGCCCCCATATCCGGCTGGTGATGCTGATCCTTATCGGTTCCATCCCTACCGCCATTCTCGGACTCCTGTTTCATCGCATTGCCGATCAGATTTTTTCTTCGGTTCTGATTGTTGGCATCATGCTGATGATAACCGGCGCCTTATTATGGTCGAGCAGATGGATAGGCAAAGAGACGAAAACCATCCGCACTTTTTCCATCAAAGATGCCCTGACAATCGGCCTGGTCCAGGGGATAGCCATTTTACCCGGCATATCCAGATCCGGCTCCACCATCGTTGCCGGGCTTTTCCGCGGACTTGACCGCGAACTGGCCGCCAGGTATTCGTTTCTGTTGTCCATTCCGGCTATAGCCGGCGCTGAGCTCCTGAGTCTGAAAGATATCCCCCTCCATATCAGCACATTTGATTTGCCCATCATCATAGGTACCATTACTGCAGGTATCACGGGATACTGCTCTCTGAAACTGCTTCTTTATTTAATCCGCAAGGGCAATCTTCATCTGTTTGCCCCATACTGCTGGCTTATCGGCATCATCGCCATAATCTATGGGCGATAAGAAAGGATTTTGGAATGAATTCTGAAATATTCAGAGAATATGATATCAGAGGCATCACCGGAAAAGATATTACACCGCAAGATGTCATTCTCATCGGAAAAGGCGTGGGCACGTACCTGATCCGTCACGGCTGCCAGAAAATCAGCGTCGGCAGGGACTGCAGAATCTCATCAGACCTTTTTTCGGAAAAACTCATTGAAGGGTTACTGTCAACCGGATGTCACGTGACCGATATCGGGGTGTGTCCGACCCCGATACTTTATTTTTCCATCCAGCACTTCAACCTGCAGGGCGGCGTCATGGTTACCGCAAGCCATAACCCACCGAAATATAACGGTTTCAAACTCTGCCGGAATTCAGATTCAATCCATGGCAAAGAACTTCAGAAAGTGGCGGACATCATCCGAAGCGGCGATTTTATTCAGAGCAGCGGCGCCATATCTACGGCAGATGCCCTCAGCCCCTATTCCGATTATATCCTGAATAACATCACGATCTCCAAACCGTTAAAGGTGGGCATCGATGCAGGTAACGGGACAGCCGGCGTTGTTGCTGTACCGATCATAAAACAGCTCAACTGCCAGGTGTTTGATTTATACTGCGATATGGACGGCAGGTTTCCGAACCACGAGGCAGACCCGACCGTCCTTGGCAACATGAAGGATCTGATCCGGCTGGTCAAAGACCACCACCTGGATATCGGCATCGGGTACGATGGCGACGGAGACCGCATCGGCATCGTGGATGATCAGGGGCACATCATCTACGGCGACAAACTCATCATTATTTTTGCCAGAGAAATTTTATCCAGAAAGCCGGGTGCCACGTTCATCTCTGAGGTCAAATGCTCCAAAACCCTGTATGACGATATAGAAAAACACGGGGGACGTGCCATCATGTGGAAGACCGGTCACTCCATCATCAAAGCGAAAATGAAGCAGGAAAAAGCGGAACTGGCCGGGGAAATGAGCGGACACATGTTTTTTTCCGATCGCTACCTCGGATATGACGACGCCGTCTATGCCTCCTGCCGGCTTCTTGAAATTCTTGCCAATACGGGAAAATCCCTATCGGAGCTGCTGTCCGATGTTCCTGAAACATTTACGACTCCGGAAATCCGGGTGGACTGTCCGGATGATCAAAAATTTAAAATCGTGGCAGAACTGACAGACTATTTCCGGAAGCATTACCCGGTCATCGACATTGACGGCGCCCGGGTGCTGTTTGATGACGGGTGGGGACTGGTCCGGGCATCAAACACGCAGCCGGCGCTGGTCCTCCGGTTCGAAGCCATTTCCCCGGAACGGCTGGAAAATATTCGGGCCGTGATTGAAACAGCTATAGACAATATCCGGCTGGAGCCCTGTAATTAAAATATGTTGCCGCGGATCTTTCTTCCATGATTCATAACCGAAACTTAATCTGAGCGGCGCCTTTCTGTCTGCGTTCATCCGCATAAATCCGCGGCTTATTTTTTTGCGTTTTTTGTAACTTTTTGCGGCTGTCGATAACCCCCTCGCGGGCGAACGGAAGGCCGCTACCGTTTAAAGGACAATTCGTTTGAGGCAAAAGATAAAAAACAAGACGCTTTCAGAAGCACGAAAGAGCTCCGGCAAATGATTTCAAATTTAAACAACCTCGATGCGGCAGCCACGACCGTATATCTCCGATTCGAATATCTATGACTATCCTGCTAATCCAGCCGCCGATCCGGGATTTTTATCTGACGGCAAAACGCACGATCCCATACGGATTGGCCTCTATCGCATCGACGCTGGAACAGCACGGATTTACGGTGGCCCTGATTGATTCGCTTGCCACCTCAAAATCCCGGGTGATCGATCTGCCCGATGAGATGGCCTATCTGAAGGAATACTACGGGACGCCTGATGTTTCCCCGTTTGCCCTGTTTCACCACTACCGGCATTTTGGATACAGCTTTGAGCATATCAAGCGCCTGGCCAGACAATCAAGGCCGTTTCTGATCGGAATTTCCTCACTGTTTACCGCATACAGTGCCGAGGCACTGGCAACCGCTGAGGCCGTTAAATCGGTTTACCCCGACATTCCGGTTGTACTGGGGGGTCATCACCCCACCGCGATGCCGGAAAGCGTAATGAAATGCAGAGCGGTGGACTTTGTGCTTCGGGGAGAAGGCGAAGTATCCATGGCAAAACTGGCCGATGCGTTGAAAAACGGCCGTGAGCTGACGCAAATTCCCGGCATTGTATTCCGAAAGGGCAACGGGGAACTGCATGTTTCAGATCCTGCCATGATAGAGAACCTGGACGCCTGCCCCCTGCCGGCGACCCATCTGGTCAACCACCGGTTTTATCAACGCAAAAAACGGGCCGCCATGGCCATCGTCGCCAGCAGGGGCTGTCCCATGGCCTGCAGTTACTGCGCGTTAGGCAATACGGCATCACGGTACCGGCAAAGAAGCGTTTCATCCGTATTCAATGAAATCAGGACGGCTGCCGATCAATATGATATCGGCTTCATCGATTTTGAAGACGAAAACCTGGCACTTGATAAAGGCTGGCTCCTGGGCCTGCTGAACAACATAAAGGCCCTGTTCGGATCCGGCCGGGTCGAGCTGAGAGCCATGAACGGGCTTTACCCGCCTTCGCTGGATGAGGAACTGATCAAAGCGATGAAAGAGGCCGGGTTTAAGACCCTGAACCTTTCGCTGGGTTCGACTTCAAAGGAGCAGCTGATCCGATTCAATCGCCCGGATATCCGTTACGATTTTGAACAGGCAGTGACCATCGCCCGGCAATATGATATGGAGGTGGTCGGCTATGTAATTGCCGGGGCTCCGGGGCAATATCCGGAACAGTCGGTTGCCGATATCCTTTATCTGCTCAATAGCGGAGTGATCGCCGGAATATCGATCTATTATCCGGCTCCCGGCAGCAGGGATTTTCAACTATGCGAACGGACCGGCATTCTTCCCCGGAAGCTGTCACTGATGCGATCGACCGCGGTGCCCGTCTCAGATACAACCCGCCGGACAGAATCGGTAACGCTGCTGCGTCTGGGACGAATTGCAAATTTCATAAAATCCCTGGCGGATGAAGGCATCAAAATCCCCGGCCCGCTGCCCATGGCTCAAATTCGAATCGAACCGGATGACAGCCGCCGGCAAAAGGGAATAAAGCTGCTTCAGGGATTTTTATCCGATGGCCACATAAGGGGCATGACCCCCCACGGTGAAATCGTTACCCACAGGGTCTCTGCCGGGCTTACCAACCAGTTTATCCAGGGGCTTGGCAGGATTTTACCCGTGGCGCCCGTAAAATAAAACCGGCATCTTCCGATGCCATGCGCCCTGCGGGCGGGCTTAGGAGCGCTATCGCTGGAGGAGCACTTCGTTTGAGGCAAAAGATTAGGGGCCGTTACGAAATAACCATTACATTTCTAACCATTTTGTTACCGCCCCTTATGCCGGTTACGACATTACATCGTTACAATGTTATTTTTAAACAACGGCCAAGAAGCAAGCGTCTTTTATCTGATAACAGCCTCAAAAAAACAAAGCTACCGCGCCTCAGTCTATAACCAACTGATAAATTAGATCAAAAAAATATAACTTTCCTATACTATTGAATTGTGAGTAACAACCTATGGAAGAAAAAAGCAAATCACAGATCAAAAGAGAAATGACCGGATTACAGAAGCTCGGGGAACAACTCGTCGAGCTTTCAGCCGCCCAGATCGACAAGCTTGAATTGTCGGATGAGCTTCGCGAAGCGGTACTGTTTGCCAAAAATGTCACGCAGAACATCGCCCGTCGCCGTCAGCTGCAGTATATCGGGACGCTCATGCGTCAGATCGACCCTGAGCCCATCTATCAGTTTTTCAGGGAGACCTCCCTGTCCCAGCAGAAGGGGATGGCAGAATTCCATCAAATCGAAACCTGGAGAAATGAGCTCGTTGAAGGCAACGATACGCTGCTGGAGGATATCATCCGACGGTTTCCCGAGGCTGACCTGCAATATCTGCGTCAGCTTGTACGAAATGCCCGCAATGTCAAGCATACCCGGAAAGCATCACGCGACCTGTTCAGGTACCTGAAAACACTTATGGAATCCCGGCCCGAGCCGACGGAAGACGAGCCGATTGTCCCCTGACCCGGTGATCCGGCAAACGGACGTATCCATCGAACGGGGAAAAAGTACCCAGAAAAAACCGGTCACCGTTCATCAATCGGAATATAGGGCTGTACATTGGAACCAATATAGATCTGCCGGGGCCTGCAGAGCTTCCACCTGGGGTCATCGATGCTTTCCATCCACTGGGATATCCACCCGGGCATTCTGCCGATGGCAAACATCACTGTAAACATATTGGTCGGTATGCCCATGGTACGGAGAAGAATGCCGCTGTAAAAATCGACATTCGGATACAGATGATGTTCGATGAAATAATCATCCTTCAATGCGGCTTCTTCGATTTTTCGTGCCACATCCAGCAGCGGGTCCGACAGATTCAACTTCGTCAGCAGGTTATCACACTGCCCTTTCAGAATCAGGGCTCTTGGATCATAGGTTTTATAAACCCGATGACCGAAACCCATCAGCCTGAACGACTGTTTTTTGTCTTTCGCTTTTTCGATGATACCGGAAACACTTTCCCCGCTTTTAACGATCCGTGACAGCATTTCGATGACAGCCTGATTCGCTCCGCCGTGCAGAGGACCCCATAACGCGGCAATGCCTGCGGATATAGCGGCATACAGATTCACCCGTCCGCTTCCGACTACCCTGACCGCCGTGGTCGAGCAATTCTGCTCATGATCCGCATGCAGTATCCAGAACACATTTAACGCCCGGATCAGATCCCCTTTCAGGGTATACGGCTTCACCGGATTATCAAACATCATGTTCAGAAAATTTCCGCAGTAGCACAGGTCCGGCCGGGGATAAATCACCTTATGCCCCCTGGATATCTTATACGACATAGCCGCCAGTGTCCGGATCTTTGACAGCAGTCTCATGACCGTAATATTGATTTCTTCTTCCAGTATCTGCAGTTCGGGATAAAAACTGCGCAGGGCAGTGACCATCGACGATAAAATCCCCATCGGATGAGACGCCCGGGGAAATTTCTGAAAGAACGTCTGCATATCTTCGTGAACCAGAGACGCATCATTGAGCAGGACCGACATTCGATTCAGCTCTTTTCTTTTCGGAAGCCTGCCATTGATCAACAGGTAGGATGTCTCTATGAAAGTCGAATTACTGGCAAGATCCTCGATCGGGATGCCGCGATAGCGTAAGACCCCCTTTTCCCCATTCATAAAGGTAACTGAGCTCTGACAGCTGCCGGTATTGGCAAAGCCCGGATCAAAGGTAATCAAGCCCGTCTTCTTCCGAAGTTCAGTAATGTCGATTGCCTTTTCCCCTTCCGAACCGGAAATTACGGGAATGTCATATGTTTTTCCGTCCACTATGAGTTTGACGAATTCAGACATGGTTTAAATCCTGATTGATATCGTTCAAAAAAAATTGATCCCGTTGCTTTCGTTTTTGAAATCAATATTATAAACAGCAAATTCAGCCGGTCAAGATCGGACCGGCGTCGATTTGTGGATCAGCAGCCCGGAATTGCCGGACATCACCCTCCGGCATGTTTCAGCCTGACGTTGATGGCATTGGCATGGGCGCCCAGACCTTCGGTCTCTGCCAGTCTGACAATATCCTCGGCTTCCGACCTGAACGCATCATATGAGTAATGGATGAGACTGGTTTTCCTGATAAAATGATCCACTGAAAGCGCCGATGCAAAGCGGGCCGTTCCGGCTGTCGGCAGCACATGATTTGGCCCGGCGATATAGTCTCCGACCGGTTCCGGCGTGTATTTGCCCAGAAAAACGGCGCCGGCATTGCGTACATTGCCAATATAATCGAAAGGATCCTGAATCTGAAGCTCAAGATGTTCCGGTGCAATCCGGTTTGACAGGTCAAAAGCGACGGTCAGATCAGGCACAACGAGTATTACGCCATACTGCGAAAGTGAAGCACGTGCGATATCTTTTCTGGAAAGGAACGCCAGCTGTTTTTCTACCGAAACAGAGACCGCTTCAGCCAGACGGGCGGAGGTTGTCACCAGTATCGCTGATGCCACCGGGTCATGTTCGGCCTGAGACAGCAAATCAGCCGCCACAAATTCGGCATTGGCGGTTTCATCTGCAATAATGAGAATCTCACTCGGTCCGGCAATCATATCGATGCCAACCGAACCGGCCAGAATTTTTTTTGCCAGGGTCACATACATATTACCCGGCCCGACAATGACATCGACTTTGGGAACGGTCGCCGTGCCGAATGCCAACGCGGCGATCGCCCACGCACTGCCCATCTTATAGACCGCATCCACCCCGACCTTCCCGGCCGCTACCAGAAGATGGGGGTCAACAGTGCCCGCTTCGGTTGGCGGCGTCACCATCGCCACGGATTTAACCCCGGCTATCCTTGCCGGTATGGCCCCCATCAGAACAGAAGAGACCAGAGGTGTTTTCCCGCCTTTCCCGCCCGGCACATATACGCCCACCGCATCGACCGGATTTACAATCTGCCCCAGGACGGTTCCCTGCCGCTGCGTACTAAACCATGACTTCTGCCGCTGGAGCCGGTGAAACGATGTAATTTGATCCACCGCACGATTCAGAGACCGGACAAATTCCGGCTCCACGGTCTCTATTGCATGATCAAACTCATCCCGTGTCACCTTGAGCGTATCCGCCGTGATGTTCAACGAATCAAATCGCCTGGCATACATTACGACTGCTGCATCACCGCGTTTTTTCACGTCATCGATAATACGGGAAACCGCTTCTGAATCTTTCTCATTGAAATTCATCCCCCGGTTCACGATGGCGGTAATTTTCTCCTGAGCTGCCTCTGATGGATAATGGTAAATTTTCATGATATGTAACCCCTTAACGGTTATGACCTGATAAAAAACGTTATGCTGTCGCCGTATAAGGGCCTCGGAAAAAATAAATTGCACGATCTTGCCTGTCTGCTTGCCCGCGCATGTGCACAATTTACTCTTGCCGAGGCCCTGACGACTGATCCGAAAACTGATTTTAACCGGTTTGCAGAATGCTGTCTGCAAAAGCCCCCATGTTTCCGGCTACCGAGGCGTACTTTAAACCGGAGTGCCAAAAATTTCAAACTGTTTGAGCGTCATGTCCTGTTTTTTTAATACTTCAGAAGCCATTTCGGGCTTGGTCATAACTGCGGCCATATTTTGCCGTGCGTAGCCTCGGAGTCCCGCCCGTTGCCGGCGTACGACATGGCGCGATCCGGGGAAAAGATGTCGGGCCCATGAAGCGTTAAGAAGCGCAAACTGTTTGAGGCTTGCCGCGTTTTTGCGCTTTAGCTTCATGGGCCCGGCATCCCCCGGATCGTGCTGGAGAAGCCGGCAATGGGCGGGACGGACTCCGTGACATTGTGGCCGCAGTTATGATCAAGCCCGCCATTTCAACACGCTCTACCCGATGCTTGCCGGTCAGACGAAGTGAGCCGGTTGCTCTGCCGGCGGATTGATTCGACAGAATCAATCCGCCGCCTAAAAAAATCATGGGATTTTAAGCCAAATTAAAGATACCCATTGACATATTTATTTCAAATTGTAGTATTGAGCTTTTTAATTTATCCGGCATCCCCTCTGATGGGAGTAAAGGCTCATTTTTCTTATCCAGTGCTCACGCACTGTGATCTCATTTGAAATTGGGATTGCCTTTATTTGTTGGGCACTACGCCAGGATCTTGGTGCAATTTATTCTTGTCGAGGCCCTGACACGGCATCTTTTCCACCTCAACCCGTCCTGGCGGAACAGATGTATTATAAATACGTTTCACATAAACGGTCTAAACCATTTTGGAGGTTCCTAAATGAAAACAAAAAGAATTTATAACTTTAACGCTGGACCGGCAGCCCTCCCGGCAAGTGTTCTTGAACAAATCCAGGAATCATTTCTAAACCTGGGGGGCTCCGGCATGTCGATTACGGAAATCAGCCACCGATCCAAAACGTTTGACGACATTCTCAATGATGCCATCGCCCGTACCAAACGGTTGCTGAATCTTGATGATTCATTCCATGTTCTTTTTATTCAGGGCGGTGCCAGCCTTCAATTCTGCATGATTCCAATGAATTTGCTGGGGCAGGACCAGTTTGCCGATTATGTCGACACGGGCACATGGTCAACCAAAGCCATAAAAGAAGTTCAGATCCAGGGTAAACAGGCCAATGTTGTGGCATCCTCCAAAGACAGAAATTTCTGCTATATACCTGAAGACATCCGGTTTACCCCCGGAGCGGCATATGTCCATATCACCACAAACAATACCATCAAGGGTACGCAGTGGGCCACCCTTCCGGATACCGGAACAGTCCCCCTCATTGCCGATATGTCCTCTGATTTTATGAGCCGGCCGTTTGATGCACGCCCCTTTGGACTCATTTATGCCGGCGCACAGAAAAATATCGGCCCGGCCGGCGCATGCATGGTCATTATCCGGGATGACATGGTTAAAAGAGTGCCCGACGCGCTGCCCACCATGCTCAAATACACTACGTTTACATCCAAAAACTCTTTATTCAACACGCCCCCCTGTTTTACCATCTACACCATCCAGCTGGTATTAAAATGGATGGAAGAAGAAATCGGAGGCCTTGAAAAAATGAATCAGATCAACAGCAAAAAGGCTGCACTGATCTACGACGTACTTGATTCAAGCGATTTTTACAAAGGCACAGCGGATACTGGCAGCCGGTCGAAGATGAACATCACATTCCGCCTGCCAACCGAAGAACTTGAAACCAGATTTATCCGGGAAGCGCTTGACAACGATATGGGCGGGTTGAAAGGCCACCGGTCGGTTGGCGGATGCCGGGCATCCATCTATAATGCGGTCCCTGTTGAAGCCGTAGAGACGCTTACCGATTTTATGAAAACATTCGAGAAACAAAACGGATAAATTCAACAGAGGATTTATCAATGAAATGTTCACGCAACGGCGCCAGGCCGTGTCAGAGCGTTATTTAAATGCTACGGGCTTAACGCCGTTGTGTGAAATAAAATGAGGCGAATTGGATAATCATCGGCTTACTCACGAAACTTTTTTTCCTGTCTTTGCTGATGCATCGTCACTCTGGCAAGCGATATCAGTTCTTCTGAAAACAACACAAGCAAATCATCCACCGTCAGGATGCCTTCTAGACCCCCTCTTTCATTGATCACAGGCATTCTTCGAATCCCGTTTGCTTTCATCCGTTCAAGGGTATCCCATATCCCGTCACTTTCTCTTGCCGTGATCAGATCAAAGCTCATCACATCTCCGGCAGTGACCGATTTCAGATCGACCTCTCCGGCAATCAATTCGATGACAATATCACGATCGGTAATAATGCCTACGGGTACGGGTTGATCCCCGTGCGGCACAACGACGACAATATCGCCCACATGAAATTGCCGCATCAATCTGGCTATCTCGACGATGTCGGTTTCCTTATAGGCGATTACCACTTCACGATTACAGATTTCTCCAACGGACATATCATCCCCCTGGCTCAGTCGTAACCCTGATACAGCAACCGTCAGGGTTTATTCATGGTTTAATGGTTTTAAACATGCCATAACCACCGCTCACGCTATTGTTGGACACATATGAATTTTATCCCCCCCTTCACTGGAAGCCATCCGCATGGCTCATCCGTAACGTTCAAACAGACAACGGCTGTCTCGGGTATTAAAAACGCTTCTACGCCACCAGTGATTGGTCGATTGGGAAGTTTGAACGGCTTTTATGTCACATCATCGCAGGATACGATAAAAGGATTTTGCGAAACAAACAAACGTCAGATATGGCTGAGATTGATCCGGCAGCAGATAACCCAACCATAACAAGGCTGGCCGGAAAGATCAAATCAAATACCAGAAGAAGCCAGAGGCGTTCCCGAAGGCAGAAAACCGGATCGTCCTCACGAATCCAGGCAAACAAAATGGCACATATATTGCTTATAAAAAAACCAACTGTTTGATACATATCATCATCAAGTCAATCCTGATCCGGTCGGTACCGGCAAAATCCGGATCTGATTGACGGCTCAACCAGTAAAAGCCTGGATCACAGGCATATTGTCCCATAGCAAAACAGGCGCCAGTCCTCCGGACAAAAAATTATACCCATTGCGCTTCATAGCCAGAGACCGTAAAGAATCAGCCAAATTCAACCATACCTATAAAAAGGGGTTATAATGAAAACGACCGATTACGATTTTTTCAGAAAACTTATTACCCAACAGCTGGAAGAACTTCGCGATAAAGCCAACCGCACCGTTTCAAGCCTGAAAAACGCCCCGGAACACCTGGCAGACCCGGCCGATCGCGCATCTGCTGACCTGGAACAAAATTTCATGCTCCGGATAAGGGACAGGGAAAGCAAACTTATCAACAAATTGCAATCTGCGCTTGAACGTTTGAACGACGGCACCTATGGAATTTGTGAGGAATGCGGAAATGAAATTTCAATCAATCGCCTTAAAGCCCGCCCGGTTACGGAATTATGCATTGACTGTAAAACCAGATCAGAAAGAATTGAAAAAGTCATAGGTATGTAAAACAAGTGTGAACTTTTATTACCTATCTGGTATTAATTTTCACAAAATTCGGATATCCGGTACCCGAAAATCATCATCCCTCCCTTACTCCTTTCAAAAGAAGGTATCATCATCCGAAAACCAAAGAGTCCGGCAACAGGAGAAACGTCGGGGATAACGCAAAAAAAATCCGGTACCCTCGACGTTTCCGCCGGGCAGCCGGTCAAACCACGTTATCTTGGGGCTTGATCATAACTGCGGCCATATTTTGCTGTGCGTAGACTTGAAGTCCCGCCCGTTGCCGGCGTACGACATGGCGCGATCCGGGGAAAAGATGTCGGGACCATGAAGCGTTAAGAAGCGCAAACGGTTTGAGGCGTGCCGAGTTTTTGCGCTTTAGCTTCATGGGCCCGGCATCCCCCGGATCGCGCTGGAGAAGCCGGCAATGGGCGGGACGGGCCCCGTGACATTGTGGCCGCAGTTATGATCAAGCCCTTATCTTGTACTGAAACACGTCAAAAGCCGGGGGCATCTTTCTCATCCCCATCCCCGAATCCGAACGCAACCGCTTCGGACACGACGCTGTTCAACACGACAAGGCCGTTATCGCTTTAACTGCGGCCATATTCTCTTACGTGTAGTTTCGAAGTCCCGGCCGGTCCCGCGCCCGGAAAAAATCCTTGCCATATCATATATTATATTGTATTTTTTACAGATTTAAACAGCCTGCTTGGCAGGCAATCCAGCTGACTCTCAGTCCGGAAAAGGAAGTGACGCTCATGCCCCTGGAACAGGACATCGTATTAATTTATTTTGAAGGCAAACCGTTTCTCTTTGCAAGAATTGAAGGCATCTCGCCGGACATCAAAAGAGACTGGTATAACATCCGACTGCTGATATTGCAGGTGCCCCTTCAAGTGGTAACATGGACCCTTAAAAAGGCGTACATCAACGGTGAGGAATTTACAATGGGCGGCAATAAAATGCGAATAGAAAAAGTTCTCGTCCCCGAATCCCAACCTGAACCCGGCCAGGATATCAACCGGCCCGCATCCAATACCGCCGGCTCAGGAAACGTCATTTCGTTCAATGATTTAAAAAAACGCAATTAGCGCGCGATTTTTCAGCCAGAGTTTCCCCGATGAAATCCCGAAACCAGATCGTTATCTCAGCATCCAGACGAACCGATATCCCGGCATTTTATATGGATTGGTTCATGCAGCGGCTGGAAACCGGTTTTTTTGAAACCGTCAATCCGTTTAACCAGAAAGTTTCCATTGTACCGGCCACACCGGACAAGGTCCACACGATCGTGTTCTGGTCCAAAAATTTCGGCCCTTTCATCAAAGGACCCTATATCGATATACTCATCGATAAAGGATATCATCTGTTTTTTAATTTTACGGTAAACTCCGAATGCCTGCAGCTTGAACCTCACATGCCACCGCTTTCGGAGCGACTGAATCAGCTCGAGTCCCTTTGCGGGAACATAAATCCGGAATCGGTCACCTGGCGCTTTGATCCAATCTGCTTTTTCAGAACATCCACCGGAACGATCGAGCACAATCTTCATCAATTTAAACCCATTGCCGACAGGGCGGCACAATGCGGAATCCGTCGATGTATCACAAGCTTTATGGATATCTACCCCAAAATTCAAAAACGGACCGCTTCCATGGACGGATTCGAATGGATTGACCCCGCGCCGGACAGAAAACTTCAAATTCTGATGGATATGGAAGCCTATCTGACCGGAAAAGGCATCCGGCTGTATACCTGCTGTGAAAACAAAATCATGGGACAGCTTCCCGCCGATTCCACCATTCGGAAAAGCGCCTGCATACCCAATGACCTTCTGGTCAAACTGTACGGCGGCCGGCTTTCCCTCAAACGGGATACGGGGCAGAGAGCAAAGCAGGGATGCGGCTGCATGGTATCCTCCGATATCGGATCCTACCGGCACCACCCCTGCCCGAATGGCTGCCTGTATTGCTATGCCAATCCACTCTCAACGCATTTGAAAAACAAAACAGGATATAATGACACAACAGCTTAAGATCGGTTCGGTCGCTCTGGGCAATCCGACCATTCTGGCCCCCATGGCAGGCATTACCAATTTGCCGTTCCGCCTGATTTCAAAAAAAAACGGCTGTGCACTGGTTTGCAGCGAAATGATCAGCGCAAACGGGCTGGTTTACGGATCGAAAAAAACCTTTCAACTGCTTCACAGCACACCGGAAGAAAAGCCCTTATCCGTTCAGATTTTCGGCTCCAATCCCGGGAAAATGGCTGAAGCGGCACAAATCGTTGAGGCATACGGTTCCGATATCATTGATATCAACTTCGGCTGTTCGGTAAAAAAAATTGTCAAATCCGGCTCCGGAGCCGCTCTCATGAAAGATCCGCACCAGGCCGAAGCCATTCTCAAAGCGGTCAGAAACGCCGTCACCATCCCCCTGACCATTAAAATACGCAGCGGATGGGATTCATCCGGAAAACAGGCCATTGAACTGAGCCAAATTGCCGAAGCATGCGGCGCCGATGCCATAACCATTCATCCGAGAACCGCAAAACAGGGCTTTACCGGCAAATCGGACTGGTCCATGATTTCCAGGATCAAGCAAACCGTTTCAATACCGGTTATCGGAAATGGAGATATTTTAAGCCATACCGATGCAATGAAAATGAAAACACTGACGGGTTGTGACGGAATCATGATCGGAAGAGCGTCGATCGACAATCCATGGATTTTCAGGCAGATAACAAATTATTTTAATGACAGCCCCATATCCGATATTGACCTTACTAGTCGTTTTGAATTAATGATAGAATATCTCAAACGATCCATTCAGTATTTTGGAGAAGAACACGGCTGCCGGATGATGCGAAGCCGTCTGGGATGGTTTACCAAGGGACTTCATTCCAGCAGCAGCTTTCGCGAATCCATAAAGCAGATGGCATCTGAAAACGAAGCCATAGCGTTAATCCGATTATATATGGATAAATTGATGAAAGCCACAGATCTACCCGATTAACCGATGGAAAATAAGGAATAATCCATATGGATGGTCTGCTTTTTATCGATGATGAAGAAGGTATTCGCCGCTCAATGGTTCGGGCACTGAGAAAAGAGTCATTTAAAACCTATACCGTTGAAAACGGAGAAAAGGGAATCGAATTTATCAGGCAAACCCGATCCACGATCTCAGCCGTCATCTCGGATTTTAAGATGCCCGGATTAAACGGCCTTGAAACCCTGGCCATTATCGGCAGATTAAACCCGGAGATTACCCGTATCATCCTGACGGGCTATGCAACCATGGAAACCGCCATTCAGGCCACCAATGAAGGAATCGACGGTTTTTTGACCAAACCGTTTGACAATGCGGAAATTCGTGCAAAACTTCACGAAATTTATATTCATAAAAGACTGAGACAGTTTGTTCCCGAGCATGTTTATCATAAGATACACTGCTGCCCCGGCGCATTGAAGCCAGCCTTTCAACAGGCATCCATTCTGTTTACCGATATCCGGGGCTTTACCAGGCTGACTGAGCAAGTTCCTCCGGAAACCCTGGCCTGCTTCCTGAATCATGACTATTTTGATCCGCTGGGAGAGATCGCCTATGAGCATAACGGCACGCTGGACAAACACATCGGAGACAGCATGATGGTCGGCTTCGGCACACCAGTCCCGCTGGAAAACGATGCCCTGTCGGCTGTTACGGCCGCTATTGCCATGCAGCGAAAGACCGTTGAAATCAACGACACCCTGAAAAACCGTC
>JAQWFD010000011.1 GCA_028704555.1 Desulfobacterales bacterium | reverse complement strand
AGGTCGGCCAACCGGTATGATGAGAGGTTTCCTTTGAAAGGATTCCTTATACTATCGGATTGACCGGCCTCTTTTTTTTGCACTTCGTTTTATGTCAATTTAAAAAAACTGGATCATCGAGTTATAGGAACTTTTTTTCTCAATTTATCGTATCCGGGTTTTTCGGGATTTAGCTTTCAAGGCCCAAATTTTTTGACATACCCATAAAATTGCCGTAAATTTAAACCAGATACGTTAAAAATTCCTTCCGGTAGATTTTATTCTCACGCAAAGGCGCAATGGCGCAAAAAAAGATTAAAGATCGTTAACGTCACCTTCTGCTGCCGAGTTTTAGAATTCTTCGGCAAGGGGCTTGTTTGAATGGTCTTTTTATAAATATGGTACGCCACATCAACAGCTACTTTGGCAGTCTCATTCTCAGTCATAAATCATCTTTGCGCCTTTGCGTGAGACTTTTAATAAAACCAGCTGATTGAAATTCGACTTCTGTCATCTGTCATCTGACCTCTGAACACAGGGAGAGCCTATGGAAAAGCAGCATAAATTTTCAATGTGGTACGTACTGCTCGGTATCTGGGTCGTGCTGATCATCCAGAACCTTTTATTTACCGCGATGTCCATTGAAACCATCCCCTACAGCCGGTTTCTGGAACTGCTGCGGACCCATGCGGTGACCGAGGTGGCGGTGACTGAAAACCAGATTCAGGGGAAAATGAGAACGGCCGATGATCCGGACGGCAAGGGGAAGCTGTTTAAGACCATCCGGGTGGACCCGGAAGTGTCCAGGCTCCTGCAGGAGTATAATGTAACCTTTAAAGGGGAGGTCGAGTCCACCTTTTTCCGGGATCTTTTTTCCTGGGTGTTTCCCATATTCGTGTTTGTCGGCATATGGTATTTTATGATCAAGCGCATGCAGGGCCAGCAGCCAGGGTTTATGATGATCGGCAAAAACAAGTCAAAAATTTACATGCAGGATGAAATCGGGGTCACGTTTGATGATGCCGCCGGGGTCGATGAGTCCAAACAGGAACTCATGGAGGTGATTGAATTTTTACAGGAACCGGGAAAGTTTACAGCGCTCGGGGGAAAAATTCCCCGGGGGATTTTGCTGGTGGGCCCTCCCGGCACCGGAAAGACCCTGCTGGCAAAGGCCGTAGCCGGTGAAAGCCATGTGCCCTTTTTCAGCATGAGCGGGTCGGAATTTGTGGAAATGTTTGTGGGACTGGGCGCGGCCCGGGTGAGGGATCTGTTTAACCAGGCCAAGGAAAAAGCCCCCTGCATCATCTTTATCGATGAACTGGATGCGCTGGGCAAGGCCCGGGGCCTTGGAATGAGCGGCGGCCATGATGAGCGGGAGCAGACCCTGAACCAGCTGCTGGTGGAGATGGACGGGTTTGATCCGCAGGTGGGCGTGATTTTGATGGCCGCAACCAACCGGCCGGAAATACTGGACCCGGCCCTGCTCCGGCCAGGGCGTTTTGACCGCCAGATTCTGGTGGACCGGCCCGATAAAAAGGGCAGGGAGGATATCCTGAAGGTTCACTTAAAAAATGTAAAAGCCGTACCGGATCTGGATATCGAAAAACTTTCGGCAATGACCTCGGGTATGGTGGGCGCGGATCTGGCCAATCTGGTCAATGAGGCCACCCTGCTGGCGGTCCGGAGAAAAAAGACGGTGGTCGAGATGCCCGAGTTTGAAGAATCCATTGAGCGGGTCATGGGCGGGCTTGAGAAAAAGAACCGCCTGATCAACCCGGAAGAAAAAAAGATCGTGGCCTATCATGAACTGGGCCATGCCATTGTGTCCCTGTCGCTGCCGGGTACGGACCCGGTGCAGAAAATTTCCATCATCCCCAGGGGGATTGCGGCGCTGGGCTATACCATGCAGGTGCCGACCGAGGACCGGTTTCTGATGAAAAAGACCGAACTGCTCAATAAAATCGCGGGCCTTCTGGGAGGCCGTGCCGCTGAAGAGATCATTTTCGAAGATATTTCCACCGGCGCGCATAACGATTTATCCAAAGCCACGGACATCGCCCGGAGCATGGTCAGAGAATATGGAATGAGCACAAAACTGGGGCAGGTCTATTTTGCCCATGAGAAAAGAGGGCCGTTTTTCAACACGCCCATGGAAGGCCCATCGGAGTACAGCGAAGCCACCGCCCGGCAGATCGATGATGAGATCCAGGATATTATCAGCGGCCAATACGCCGTAGCCCTGGATATATTGAAACAACGGCGGGACGTTCTCGAAAAAGCGGTCAAACTGCTGCTGGAAAAAGAAAAAATTGAAGGAGACGAGCTTCGGGAGATTATGGGGGAAGGAGCTGGGAGTAGGGAGTAGGGAGCTTAAAAAAACAGAGGTCAGAGGTCAGAGGTCGGAGGGCGGATTTTTAATAACTGGTTTATAAAATGTCTCACGCAAAGGCGCAAAGGCGCAAAAAAAGAAGTTGCACCGTCCGCTTTGTTCGAGACGCAATGAACGCAGAGCACAGAGGACGGGGAAATTGGTTATGTCAAACACCGGGGTGTTAAACGGAATTGATAGCAACAGGAACCCCGACAGGGGTTGAGTCGTATAGCCGGTGGTTTCAACCACCGGTTGAATTGATTAACGGGCATGAGTCCTGAAAGGACGACGTTAAGGAATATGTTACAATCATGGAAAGCTTTTACGCGCGCGACGCGTGAGAATGAAATAGTCAGAAGTCAGAGGTCGATAACCCTCACCCCTCGACCCTCAACCCTTTTTTACCCTGCACCCTACTGCGTACTGACTACTCACTACGCTCCCCAACCTCATCCCTCAGTCCTTCCCCCCTTCAAGATAACCAGCGTGATATCATCTTCCTGTTTCTCAGTCCGTCTGAATTCATCCAGAGCCCGGGTGACGGCGTCAATTATTTTATCGGGACGCTCCTGATGCTGCTGTCGGATAATCCGGCGAAGGCGGTCTTTGCCGAAAATTTCCTGCTCGGGATTCCGGGTTTCCCAGATTCCGTCCGTTCCGATCAGGATGATCCTGTTGCTGAGCCATTTTTCATACGTATATTCCTTATATTTCCAGGTATGATCGACCCCCAGCACGATACCCTCGCCGCGAAGTTCGGAGAATGTGTCCGAAGATATATCATATACGATCGCCGGATCATGGCCTGCCCGGACCCAGCGCAGCCGGTTTTGTTCCGAATCGATCAGGATGAAAAACAGCGACATGAAACTGCCGGTGGCGGTCGTATCCAGGTACAGGAGCCGGTTTACATCCGTGATGATATGGGACAGGCCGCCCGGTTGTGTGACTCTGCATCTGAGCAATGCCCGGATGGTTGTCATCAGAAGCGCGGCTTCAATTCCATGGCCCACGACATCGCCAACCGCAATGCCGATCCGCCCCCTGCCCATTTCGGAAAATTGAAGCAGATCGAAATAATCCCCGCCGGTTTGATCGCAATAAATGGATTTGCCGAAAATTTCAAGATTTTCAAATTTGATGGCTTTGGGTGGAAGCAGATTCTGCTGCACTTCCATGGCCAGATCCATGGCTTCCTTGAGCCGGAGCCGTTCCTCCAGCTGACCCAGCATGGTATTGAAGCTGATGGTCAGCTCCCCGACCTCATCCCGGGATTTAACCGGCAGCGGGGGGCCGAATCGGCCCTGTGCGATTTGTTCCGCGGCTCTGGACACGGTTTTGATCGATGACACCGTCCGATGGGTAACCATTCGGATCAACAAGAGAATCAAAAGGATAAAACCGGTCGAGGTGATAAAGTAGAAGGTCCGTAACCGCAGGATCGGGGACAGAATTTTTTCACCCGGCGCGATGATGACAATACTCCAGGGCGCCTCGATCAGTCTGCAGAATCCGCTGACCTCCCGGGGAGGATGGCCCGGGCCGAGCACGGTTCCATACGGGTTTTCTTTCATGGCCCGGAACGTTTCGTGCTCAATGGCGGTCTCGCAAAACTGGGTTCTTCCTCCGGGTACCGTACAGGTGAGGATTCTTCCCTTGCTGTCCACCAGAAACGCCTTATCCCCCTGCCACCAGCTGGAAGTGAGAATATGTTCAAATAAATAGGCGAAATCCAATACCACCTCAAGTCTTCCGATGGACTGTCCGGTCTCATCGACCAGGTCTGAAACAAGCGAGACGGTTTCGTGGTCCAGGATTGAATCATAGACCGGCGGGGTGATATCCAATTTGCCGGGTTTTTCCGGTGTCCCTGATTCGTCTGATTTTTCTGGACGGAAATTTTCCGGTTTTCCTGAAAGGGTTTCGTACAGACTGAATTTTACCTGCTCAACGCCCGGAGAATCTTTGAGCTGATTGATAATCGATTGCTGAATGATCAGCGCATGCGGGCTGCCCGATAATTTATGGAACATCTGCATCCATTCCTTCGGGCGTGCCAGGCGCATATCAACCTGATGCGCGGCTCGCTGGAGCTTTAAAACCGCGGCTTCCTTCCACTGGGCGATCAGACTGCTCCTTGCGTACAGAAAACCCATCGTTCCCATGGCAAACAACAATATGGCAATGGGAAACAGCAGAAAAAAATCCAGCCGTTGCTGCAGGCTTTTGGGCTGTATCATTACACCGATTCCTCATCCCCCGAGCATTACCCCGGCGTTTCAAAAGCCGGGAATGTTGCAGTTCCAGGCCGTTCAGGGGGGAAGCTGCCGTCTGCAATGCAAGCTCCCGACAACGTTGGGCAATTAAACAGTGTCCATCCAGAAATGGCTATTTTTCCCAATTTCTGCGTCAGGCTCAGATTTTAATCCTCGAAATGCTCAATGTATTCCTCCGGTTAAAATCTTCGCCTTCCTTGAACTTGAAAAAACTATCTCATTTCTGGACGGACATTAAATGGTATGGGAATTTCCATTTTTGCCTCAAACGAAGTGCTCCTCAAGCGATAGCGGTCCTCAACCCGCCCGCAAGGGCGCTATTTTAATGTGGTATCTTCAACAATAAACGGCGTGCATCGAACCCCGACTTTCAGCTTGTGTACCCATACCCGGGCCATGATAACGGTATTGCCGTCAATGTCCACAATATTAGGCAGTTCTTCCACAAAAGAGATATCTTCTGTTTTGAATTCATACCAAAATGTATTGGTACTGTATGGGTCCGCAATCAAAATGACTTTGTCATTGTCATAGGGATGTTTTATCGGGGAACCGGAAAACGGAACATGGGTTTTCCGAAGGATTTTTATATCTGTCGGTTTTCTGTAGGACTGGAGTTCAAATTTTTCGGATTCCTGAAGCAATTGAGTGATCGGCATAGGTTCGTCTCCTTGATTCTCAACGGGGGAAAATGGTCCGGCTGAGCAAGATCTCCGGGAAAAATACAATCTTCGGACAAATATTATTTTCCGCGACGCTGCTTTTTTGTGTTAAATTTATCGGGCTTGATCATAACAGCGACAGCGGCCCTCAGTCCGTCCGCAGGGCGCTGATTCAATAAAAGCTATTATCAAATTACACATTTCGAAATGTATTGTAAAGAAAAGGATGGATTGTCACAGGGGGGTTGAATCCTGAATATTTAAATCCGGAAAGAGCTGATATCAGCGTGCGGTTCATCCGGAAGGTATTTTTATTGACAAAAAATCCGTTTGAATAGTATGGTAACCCGTTAAAATGAGACATTTAATCCGTATATGGCGTGAATCGGCTCAACAGCCAGCCGGATCGGGCGGGCAACAGAACGGTTGTTCCCTCTGTTGTATGTTCAATGGATATAAAAACCATGATTCGATTCTACTTATGATAATTACAGATACCGGGTCGTTATTCAGAAAAAGAAACCGTGGTTTTATTTATTCTTAATTTCATGCCCTTTGTTCGATATTATTCGAAAATCCCCGATAGTCCGTCCTCAGGCGTTACTCATTATTCAGATAACATTAATAATTCAGCAAGATAATCGCTGAAGAAATTCGTATTCGATATAAAACGTTGAGACGCTGACTGTTGCGGCCCGTATTTGCGGTTGAATTTGCTTGTTAAATTCCGACGGGGGGTTACGATGCCCTTAATCTTTCTAAATCAGACGATCAAACAGTTAATAAACCCCTTTCAGGGCGACGGGAAATCAGGTGATGTGCCAGGGCACATGGTTTCCGAACTGCCGGTGGACGTCTGCGTTACCGATGGTGAACATGTCCATGAGCGGTTAGCACGGATTAAAGGGGACTGGCTCGTTTTATGCCATGAATGTTCTTCAAGCCTGGATGTGGCCTGGTATCTTCAAAAACAGGGGCTTTTTCCTGACTGGGCCTCTGTTCTATGCGGCTCCCAGTGGGCCGGCAGAGGCCGGATGGAGCGGGGTTGGATTTCTCCTCCGGGGAATCTTTACGCCGCCCTGAGCTGGCCTGAAACTTACGGTCCATGGGAAAATCTGATTCCCATAATGGCCGGGTATCTGATGATACGGTTTATGGCCGGGAGGGGTGTTTTTTTAAGGTTGAAATGGCCGAATGACCTGTTGCTGGAGGGGAAAAAAGTCGGCGGCATCCTTGCGGAGAAGAAAAAAGGCAAAACGATCGTAGGCATCGGGCTGAATACATTTTCCAGTCCGGAAACAGACCGGATGCGAAAAGAAAATGTATTCGCAAGTGCAAATTTAAGAGGGATAATACCCTCCGGACCTGTTGCGGGATTATGGCAGGAATTTATCAGCCATGGCCGGATTGCCTGCAATCATATAACGGAGAGGCAGGATACGTCAGATTTTTTAAGTCAGGTTGAACCGCTTCTGGCATTTAAAGACTCTCCGGTCCGGGTAATCGACAGCGAAGCGCCATTGACCGGGTATATTACAGGCCTGGCGGGTGACGGCGGCTTACGGCTTTCCCGCGGAAAATCGGAAAAGATCATTTATTCGGGCAGTATAATACCCGTGACGGACGGGTAATCGGAGGTCAGAGACCGGAGATCGGAGACCAGGAAAACCGATGCCTGACCGTGATATGTGTCAAGGCCACGCCATCATCGATGGCCCATACCCGATAAAAAATCTATGATACTAAATTAATGGAGAATATGAATTGATGGTAAAGAAAACATTTGAGCAGGTTGTTGAAGAAATCAGGGATCAGAAGATCCTGGTCGCGAACAGGGGGATACCGGCCCGACGGATTATTCGATCTATTTGTGAGGTGCTGCAGGCGGTTCCGGTATTGACGGCAACCGATATTGACAAAACCGCCCCGTTTACCAATGGCGCATATGATTTGCTGTTGCTGGGAGAAAATCACCGGGCCTATCTGGATATCGACATGATTATCTCCAAGGCAAAGGCCATGGGGATCATTGCCATTCATCCCGGCTGGGGCTTTGCTTCGGAGGATGATTCGTTTCCTGCCAAATGCGAGGAGGCCGGAATTATCTTTATCGGACCCGGGTATGATGCCATGCGGTTTCTCGGCAATAAAGTGGCGGTCCGGAATCTGGCCAGGAAGCTGGATATTCCGATCGTGCCCGGCTCGGATGGCGCCGTGACGTTTGAAGAAGCCGGAAAAATTGCGCGTGAGATGGGTTTTCCGGTCATGCTCAAGGCCGAGGGGGGAGGCGGCGGTCGGGGGATTTATGAAATATTTCGTGAAGATCAGCTTGAAGATGCGTTTTCCAAAGCGGCTGTATTTGCTCAGGCTTCCTTTGGAAACCCCAGGCTGTTCGTGGAAAAACTGCTGACATCGATCCGGCACATTGAAATCCAGGTTATTGCAGACAAATACGGCAATGTATTCGCGTTTGATGAAAGGGATTGTACGGTTCAGCGGAACCATCAGAAGCTGGTGGAAATCACCCCCTCTCCATGGCCTAAAATGACGCCGGAGCTTCGGCAGCGGCTTAAAGACTATTCTATCAAGCTTGTTAAAGCCGTGGGATATCATTCTCTGGGAACCGTTGAATTCCTGGTGGACCGGGACGGCAACCCGTATCTGATTGAAGTCAACACGCGGCTGCAGGTGGAGCACGGCATTACTGAATGCCGCTATGGCCTGGATCTGGTGGAGGAGCAGATTGCCATCTCGTTTGGATCCGAGCTCCGGTTTAATGAAGAAAATACCAGACCCTTTCTCAATGCCATGCAGGTCAGAGTCAACTGTGAAGATCCTCAGAACAATTTTTCTCCCAATGCGGGGCTCATTACCCGGTACCAGTCTTCAGTGGGCCAGGGGGTTCGGGTGGACTCCTGCATCATGGCAGGGTATGAATTCCCCTCCCAGTATGATTCGGCCGCGTCGCTGTTGATCACATACGGGAAAAGCTGGCCCAAAGTCCTTGGCATCATGGACCGGGCACTGAGGGAATATACGCTTGCCGGCCTTAAAACCACAATTCCCTTTCATCAGCAGATCATTCATCATCCCCGGTTTCGGAGCGGCGACTATGATACCAATTTTGTGGCCAATACACCGGAATTGATGAACTACCTGGATAAAGAGCCGGAACCTTTGCGCCTGGCTCACCTGGTGGCGGATTTATCTGCAAGAGGGTACAACCCGTATATTCAGCTCGGCAAATATCGTGACCGTAACGATAAGCGTATGGACGGATTTGAACCGGTCCTGCCCCGGATGGATCCGCTGGAATATGTCAGTCCCTATCCCCGGGGAAACCGGGACGAGATGCTGGATTTTGTCAGGGACTCCGGGTACGTCCATTTTACGGACACCACCACACGGGATATTACCCAGTCAAACAGCGGGAACCGCTTTCGGCTGGCTGAAGACCGGCTCATCGGCCCTTATCTGGACAACTGCGGATTTTTCTCGCTGGAGACCGGTGGCGGGGCGCATTTTCATGTGGCGATGATGGCCAATATGACCTATCCGTTTTCCGAAGCCAGGGAATGGAATCAGTTTGCTCCAAAAACCTCAAAGCAGATACTGGTCCGGTCTACCAATGTGCTGGGGTACAAACCCCAGCCCGCCAATCTGATGCGCCTGACCGGTGAGATGATCTGTGAGTACTATGATGTGATCCGGTGCTTTGACTTTTTAAATCATATCGAAAACATGAGGCCCTTTGCCGAGGTGGTTTTGAATTCAAGGGCAAATATTTTTGAGCCGGCGATAGCCGTATCTTATGCGCCCGGATTTGATGTGGCACATTATATGAAAGTTGTGGAAGAAATTATCGACATGGTGTCGAAGGTCAGCGGAGTTTCTGAAAAAAAAGCCGAAAAGATCGTAATTCTGGGTCTCAAAGATATGGCCGGAGTCTGTCCCCCGCGATTTATCCGGGAGCTGGTGAAGACGATTCGAAAAGCTTATCCTGCGCTGGTGATTCATTATCACCGGCATTCGACAGACGGGCTTTTTGTTCCGGCAGTCGGAGCCGCTGCCCAGGCGGGCGCAAATATAGTGGATACGGCAATTGGCGCCGCCGTCAGATGGTACGGTCAGGGCGAGGTGCTCTCAACGGCCGCTTACATGGAGCAGGAGCTGGGGCTCAAGACCAATCTGAACAAGGAGATGATTCAAAACTGCGGTTTTGTGCTGAAACAGATCATGCCGTATTATGACCGGTATGTGGCGCCGTATTTTCAGGGGATTGATTATGAAGTGGTCGAACACGGCATGCCGGGCGGTGCTGCCTCATCATCCCAGGAAGGGGCCATGAAACAGGGCTATATTCATCTGCTGCCCTATATGCTGAAGTTCCTGGAAGGTACCCGCAAAATTGTCCGGTATCATGACGTGACACCGGGCTCTCAGATTACTTGGAATACCGCATTTCTGGCCGTAACCAGCGTTTACAAACAGGGCGGTGAAAAAGCGGTTCGACGCATGCTCAATGTGCTGGCTACCGTTGTCAGCACGCCGGAAGCGGATCTGCCGGAGGAAATGAAACAGGAACGACTGGATTTGTACAAAGACAGCAACGATGCATTCCGGCAGCTGCTGCTGGGCCGGTTCGGCCGCCTGCCGCTTGGATTTCCGTCAGACTGGGTATATGAAAGCGCATTCGGCCCGGAATATAAAACCGCCCTGCTCACACGCATTGAAGCCTCCCCCCTGGCGGCACTGGTGGACATCGATGTTGAAGCAGAACGGAGAAACCTGGCGGATCATTTAGAACGCGACCCCAGTCGTGAAGAACTGGTCATGTACCTGAACCATCCGGCGGATGCGTTAAAAACGATCGAATTTAAAAGAAAATTCGGTGATCAGAACTGCCTGCCTCCGGAGGTGTGGTTTGAAGGGTTGAAGCGGGGGGGGGAATTGTATTTCAGAGACCTTCACGGTAAACTTCATTATTTCGTGTTGCTGCATTTGTCCCGGCCCGATGAACAGGGCATCAGCCTGGTCCGATATTCTCTGGATTCGGAAGTGTTTACCCAGTCGGTCAAGGTCGCGGAGGCGACCGGAAAAGGTGAGTCGTTGTTTGAAAAGGCTGACCCGGATAATCCCTATCATATCGGTGCCCCCGGCAACGGTGACCTGTGGATCATGTATGTGAAGGCCGGTGATATGGTCAAGGCCGGTGAGGATTTATTTAACATCTCCATCATGAAACAGGAAAAAGCGGTTCATTCACGAGTGAATGCCGTTGTAAAGCGGGTGTTAAAATTTGCCGATTATCCCGAAGATAAAAAAATGGTTCCGGTCCGTGAAGGTGAACTCCTTGTGGAACTGATGCCGACCCCCAAAGTCTGCCCGACGTGCAAACATCCCATTACTCTGGAAGAAAGCAGGTTCTGCCCCTATTGCGGACAAAAAGTCGAATCGGACCTGTAGAATTGTAGAATGAAGAAACGTATAGTCCGTCGGGGATGCCTCGGCGGGCTGGGCGACAGATGACTGATAGAGTAGGGCGTAAGCAGTAGGGAGTAAGCAGTAGGCAGTAAGCAGTAGGCAGTAAGCAGTAGGGAGCGTAAAAAAGCTGATAGCTGATGGTCAGAGATCGTTTGCCAGCGCCGCTTTGCTCTTAACTGTTTCCCGATCTCAGTATTTGATCGATCTGTTTTTCCCCTCTGTTCACTGCTTACTTCCTACTCCCTACTCCCTACTCCCCTAAGAACGCCGCCATTGCTTCTTCCTGAAGCAGTTCCCCCTGGTCGGTGTACCGGGGTGAAAAATGGAATATGGAAAATTGTCTGGCGCCTGCTTTTTTTGCGAGTGTGCCTGCCTGCCTGGCGGTCAGGTGAAATTTATCCCTGGCGATATTTTCGTGTTGATGAAGAAATGCCGCTTCGATAAACAGGTGATCCGAATCTTTCGCAAATTCGATGATTTTTTTCATATTGGATGGGGTGCCGCCTACATCCGTGATATACGTCACTTTCTGGCCAGGGGTAATCAGGGCAATCCGCTCGGTCAGGTCTTTAAGCACAAAGCGTTCAACCCGGTGAAGACCGGCGGGACCGGTTTTACAGGTTATTTCAAAAGTCGATTCGGGGTCCTGGTGGCTGTACAGCGCCTGCTTAAATTCCCTCAGCCATGGACCGATCGCCAGACCCAGCTCATCGACTTTGTCTTTCATGATATTGACATGGAATCGTTCTTTGAGAGAAAATCCCAGGCAGGGGGTACCGTGATTCAGTATGATCGAGGAAACGGCCAGTACGGGTTCTTTCAGCAGGGTCCCGTTAAATGGATGTTTTTCTTCCGGAAGGATCGGGATAAATTTGTTTCTGCACGGATATTGCTTTGAGATGATATACGCCGGATGAATTTCAGTGGCATGCAATATCAGCCGGGTATCATAATGGTCGACCAGATTCCAGCAGTAGCCGGCAAGTTTTCCTTCCAGATTGGATAAAAACCCCTGAGGGCCATAGATATAAAGGGTCTTTTCCCGACCCAGAAACAGCCGGATCAGCTGGTCAAACCCGATAAAATGGTCCATGTGGGTATGGCTGATAAATACATGACTGATTTTCAATGCGTCCCGGGCTGAAAGTGAACCGACATCCCCCAAATCGAAAAGAAAGGCCCGTTTTTCGAAAGAAAGGCTTACAAATAGTCCGGGGTCATCAAACGGTGAATTGATCAGCCGGGGATGAAGCAACGGATTCATTCCTGGGGCATGAGTTTGTTGACTTGCTTGTTTATGGTAAAGTATATTTCTTCATCCGATCCGAAAATGTCAATGACGTATTTATTATCCAGGAGCTTTTCCACTACAAATGCAGTTACATAAAGGCTGACGACATGAGGATTGGGTACCAGATTTCTCAAGGGGGCGATCTGATAATCAATATCAAAATCTTCCGCACGGGTCAGTTTGTCCAGACAGATCTGGATCTGCTCTTCAACCCCCTGCTTATTGGTTGTTTCTATGAATTTGTTTTCAATCAGCTTTGTGGCGATTGAATTGCTCAACGTCTCCATACAGTCTTTGACGTTATGGATTGCCGTTCGTCTGGCATGTTCTTTTGAAGATTCAATTTTTGACAGTATCGATGATTCTCTGTTGCTTGTGCGAAATACCTTTGCCATAAGTGCTCACCTTTTCGATATAGTTCTTTCTGACAAGTTGTAATATTTATTATTATTCTTTTTGATTATCATAATTTTAACCCATATTGATTGCAAGGGAAATGTTGAGGCACCTTTTTAAACCAGAAGGATGATTTTTTCAATAACATTATGGTTCCAGGGCCTCTTCAATGACCAGCTGAATGCTTTTTTGGCCTTTAAACTGGTTCCAGCGCAGGTGAAATGCGATCTTGTCTAAATGATCGGGAAACGGTCTGCTGATATCGGCATTGAAATAGATCGTGTTAAATGGTTTGCTTTCGGAATTTCCGGCTTTTTTCAACATTATTTTCAAATGCTTGCCCCCCACTATTCTGCTTGATAATACATCGATATGGGTTGCCATGAACAGCGGTTCCGGGTTGCCTTCGCCAAATGGTTTCAACCGCTCCAGCTCATTCATTAACGTGTCGCTGATATCTTCGAAGTCAAGGTCATAATCGATGATAATCTCCCGGGTAAAGTCTTCCGGGCAGGTCATTTCCCGGACGGTACGTTCAAAGTCCTGAGCAAACAGGTCGATATTTTCCGGTTTAATCCTAAGACCTGCCGCCATGGGATGACCCCCATATTGTTCCAGCCGGCTGGCGCACAGTGACAACATCTGATGTAAATTCACACCGGGTATGCTTCGTGCCGAGCTTTTTCCGATCCCGCTTTTGGTCGAAATCAATACGGTCGGGCGGAAAAACCGGTTGGCTAATCGAGAGGCGACAATCCCCAGGATGCCTTCATGCCAGTGAGCATCAGATAAAACCAGCGTATGCATTTTGACAAGATGGGGATTGGCATCCAGATGGTCGAGAATCTGCTGGTAGACTTTTTTTTCGGTTGTCTGCCGCTTCTCGTTCAGTCTGTCGAGCTGATGAGCGATTTGCCGTGCGGTCTCAGCCTGAAGGGTTGTGAGCAGTTCAACCGCCATGGTCGCATGATCAAGCCTGCCGGCAGCATTCAGCCGGGGGGCAAGCTTGTAGCCGATATCATCACAGTCGGCAGAATTTATTCCGATACGGCAGCATTCAATGAGGGCCTTAATCCCGCAACGGTGCTCCGAATGGATGATATCCAGACCTGATTTTGCCATGATGCGGTTTTCTTTTACCAGAGGAACTACATCGGCTACCGTACCCAGAGCGACAAGATCCATATACTGCCTCAGGTTTGGCTCCGGCCGGGTATGCCAGAAGTTGATGTCCCGTAATTTTTTTCTCAGACAGATCAACAGATAAAAGGCGACGCCAACTCCGGCAAGGTGTTCAAAACCGGCTGTGCAGTCAGATCGCTTCGGGTTGACAACTGCCAGTGCAGGAGGAAGGTCGTCTGCAATTTGATGATGGTCGGTGATGATGACATCAATTCCGTTACGATTTGCCGCAATGACCGATGCGTGGCTGCTCGATCCGCAATCTACGGTAATGATCAGATCAATGTGATGTGGCAGCGCATAATTGAAAATATGCTGTTCCTGAAGGCCGTAGCCTTCATGAATCCGGTGCGGTATGTAATATGAAACGTCAGTGCCCGTATGCCGGAAAAAATCGAGAAGCACGGCCGTGGATGTAACGCCGTCCACGTCATAGTCTCCGAAGATCAGGATATGTTCTCTGCCCAGAATTGCCTTGACAATACGCTCGGTGGCTTTATTTATATCCTTAATGGGAAAAGGCGGCCGCAGATGATTCAGGTCGGCGTTCAGATAGCGCCATGCGTGCGCTTCGTTCATTATATGTCGATTTGCAAGAATCGCAGCTGTGACGGGGCTGAAATGCAGTGTTTCACACAGTTTTTGAGTCGATTGTCTGTCAGGTTCCAATATGCGCCACTTGGTTTTCATCCTTGCGCAATATACTATTATCAGGTTCAGGACAATACTTAATTTCAGTATGTTTAAAAACATGGGGCTGGATGGATTCTCAGAATCTTCAAGGCTTCCATGCCGTGAAACCGGGAATTTGGTATTGCTATATCAAGAGGTAAAATGATATTTTACCCCTCAACGAAAAATATTTGTGGCGTGAGCTTCAGGCTTCAGTCTTAAGCTTTGAGCCGGATTCTTCCACGGTTGAAAAAAGTTCACACCGCATCCGGATAAACTGAAAGGAACCAGAAAACTTTGGAGATGATACGGAAATATTATCGCGTTGACCGGAGAGAGATATGCCTGCTGCGGTTTATTCTGGAAGGCTATGATGGTATGGCCATAATGACGACAATTGATTCCCGGCGGGGAATCGTTGTGATCCGCATTGCATCGGGATGCGAAGATGATGTGGAGATGATTCTCGAAGGCCTTGGGAAAGATATTTTAATTGAAACCCTTCATTCACAGGGAATGCCATGTTTAAAAAATGGATCTGCGGATTTATTCTACTGACGGCTTTTTTTACGCTCGGGATGGGGAATATGGGCGACAACGCGTTGCTGAACATTCCTGATCCGGGGGAAAATTATTCTGTTACGATGATCGACCAGTCCGATGTCTCAATTGATCTTGAAAAATTTTCTATGGACGGTCATACTTATGTTACGGGTAAGTTCGGCAAGGCAGACATATCCGTTGATTTTGACAGGATCGATTCGATATCGTTTTTTTCCGGCGATCAAACCCTCAAGTGCCGGCTATCTCTGAAAGACGCAAAATCGATTGAAATTTTGATGGAAAAACATACCGTATGCTTTGGCACATCTGCATTTGGTAATATCAGAATCGAACTCCGGGATATTAAACAGCTTCAAATTCATGGAAAGGTGTTGACGTCAGATTAATGAAAAATCGAAATTTGTATATCCATACTATCGGATGTCAGATGAACGTCTATGACTCCGGGCAAATGGTTAAGCAGTTGGCTTTGCAAGGTTACCGGCAGGTTTCATCTCCGGAACAGGCTGATTTGATAATATCCAATACCTGCGCGATTCGTGAAAAGGCTGAGCAGAAAGTATTCAGTTTTCTGGGCCGGCTGGCAAGTTTGAAACGGAGAAAACCTTCCCTGATCATCGCTGTGGGAGGGTGTGTGGCACAGCAGGAGGGTAAAAAAATTCTGGAGCGAATGCCGCATGTCGATCTTGTGTTCGGCACACATGCCATAAGCCGTTTGTCCGGGCTGATCCGGCAGGTTGAATTACTACGGGAGCCGGTTGTGGCTGTTGAGATGTCAGATGTGATCGATGAAAGCCACCTGGTGCTGGCTGCCGGGGATAACGAAGGGGTATCCCGGTTTGTCACCATCATGCAGGGGTGTGATAATTTCTGTACGTACTGTGTTGTGCCCTATGTGAGGGGCAGAGAAAACAGCCGGAAGCCGGATAATATTGTCAAAGAGATCCGGCAGGCAGTTGCCTCCGGAGCCAGAGAGGTGACGCTGCTGGGACAGAATGTCAACAGCTACGGCAAAAAAGAACATCTGTGCTCTTTTCCTGAGTTGCTGGAACGCGTCTGTCATATCGAGGGCCTGTCAAGGGTCAGATTCACCACCTCTCACCCGAAGGATTTATCGGCGGAGCTGATTTGTGCGTTCAGGGATCTTGACAGGTTGTGTAAACACTTTCATTTGCCGGTGCAGTCCGGCTCCAATCAGATTTTAAAGCGGATGAACCGAAAATACACCCGGGAAACATATCTTGAAAAAGTGCAAAAATTACGGGCGGTATGTCCGGATATCGCTATTTCATCGGATTTTATCGTTGGTTTTCCGGGTGAAAGCCGTGACGATTTTGAGCAGACGCTGGATTTGGTAAGAACCGTTGAATATGACAGCCTGTTTGTCTTTAAATATTCAGATCGCCCCAATGCCCCGGCTGCTGATTATCCGGATAAAATCCCGGATGACGAAAAAAATGAAAGACTGCATCGACTGCTTGAATTGCAGGAGGAGATCACGGTACGGAAACATGAAGCACTGGTCGGGACAATTCAGCAGGTACTTGTCGAAGGGCTGAGTAAAAAACAACCCCTTTCGAATTTGAAAGAGGAATTTCAGGATATTCAATGGTCGGGCCGTTCATCCGGCAACAAGATTGTCAATTTTTCGGTAAAGGACAGTTGCCGTGCCGCCGATGAAGACCTAACCGGTAAATTGATGTATATCCGTATTCAAAAGGCGTGTTCCCATTCGCTGTGGGGACAGCCGGTTGAAGAAGAACTTAAACTGACGGAAGTGGAAGGAGAAGACGGTTATTATGCTGCATAAAGCGAGCATCGCGGGGATGACCATAGATCCTGCCTCCAATACGCCGATTATCATTTTAAAACTGGACGATCAGGATGTTTCCATTCCCATCTGGATCGGACTGTTCGAAGCCACATCCATTGCAACGGTTCTTCAGAATATAAAGTTTGATCGCCCCATGACCCACGATTTGTTTAAAAATTTGATGGACAGGGTCCATATGAATGTGGACAGGGTCGAAGTCTGTGATCTTGCGGATAACACCTACTATGCGAGGATCCATTTTATGTCCGGCGAGGAGTCTTTCAGTATGGATGCCCGTCCCAGCGATGCCATCGCCATTGCCCTTCGGTTTGAAGCCCCCATTTATGTGGACGATACAGTCGTTGAGAAATCCGCATCTGAAAATAATAAAGGGGAAATCGCTGATAAAAGCGAGGAAGGGAAAAAATGGGCCGAGTACCTTTCAACCATGTCTTCAGACGATTTCGGGAAATATAAGATTTGATGGCTGACAGCCGACAGCTGTAACCGTTTTGAACGGAAAAGGGTTTTCGATATTATGATTGATCTTCATACACATTCAATTTTCAGCGATGGGGTGTTAATTCCGTCGGAGCTGGTCAGAAGAGCGCAGGTTAAGGGGATAACGATCATTGGAATTACCGATCATGGGGATCTGTCCAATATGGATTTTATTATTCCGAGAATGAGGGCAGTGGCTGAAGAACTCAACAGCGTTTTGCCGATAAAGGTCATTGCCGGTATCGAGATAACCCATGTTCCTCCCCCCCTGATTTCAAATGCTGTCCAAAAGGCCCGGCAGCTCGGGGCGTCGATAGTTGTCGTTCACGGCGAAACCATTGCGGAACCTGTGGCCCCGGGCACCAATCGTGCTGCGCTGGATGCCGGGGTCGATATATTGGCTCATCCGGGGCTGATTACCGAAGAAGAAATGGTTCTTGCCAGGGATAAAGGAATTTTTCTGGAGATATCCGCCAGAAAGGGCCATTCATTGACCAACGGGCATGTTGCCGGTCTTGCCCGAAAAGTCGGGGCAAAACTGTTAATCAATACAGATTCCCATGAACCGGGAGATCTGATCGATGACAGCCAGGCAAAACGAATCGTGCGCGGGGCAGGACTGACCGAGGATGATTTTTACCGGATGCAGAAAAATGCCGCTTTGCTCTGCGAATGACGCATGAAAACAGTAGGGAGTAGGCAGTGGGCAGTAAATAGTAAGCAGTAAGCAGTAAGCAGTAAGCAGTAGGCAGTAAGCAGTAAGCAGTAAGCAGTAGGCAGTAAGCAGTAAGCAGTAAGCAGTAAGCAGTAAGCAGTAGGCAGAAAACAGAAAACAGAAAACAGAAAACAGAAAACAGAAAACAGAAAACAGAAAGTAAGTGGCCTTTCAGCAGAACTAGTGTATCAGCTATTTACACCCTATACCCTACACCCTACACCCTACACCCTACACCTTACACCTTACACCCTACACCCTACACCCTACACCCTACACCTTGCACCCTACACCCTACACCTTACACCCTACACCTTGCACCCTACACCCTACACCCTACACCTTGCACCCTACACCTTGCACCCTACACCTTACACCCTACACCTTACACCCTTTTACTCCCTTATCGTTCCTTTTCCTCTGTAATAAGTGATCACGTTCTTCAGGATGGACTCCAAGCCGTTTTCGGGTTTGAATCCGATGGCGGCTTCAAGTTTTTCTATGTCTGGCACCCGTCGCTGCATGTCTTCAAAATCTTTGTCAAAGACATCTTCATAGGGGATCAACTGTACAGCGGATGCCGATCCGGTCATCTGAATGATTTTTTCGGCAAGGGCAGCAATCGTAATTTCTTCGGTTCCCCCGATGTTGAACACCTGCCCAAATGCAGTGTCGGTTTTCATAAGGGCCATGAACGATTTGACCACATCTTTGACATCGGTAAACGTCCGGCTTTGACGGCCGTCACCATATACGGTCAGGGGCTCATTGTTTATCGCCTGGGAAACCAGTCGGGGGATGACCATGCCGTATGCGCCGGTCTGTCTGGGGCCTACGGTATTAAACAACCTGGAGATGATCACCTGCAATCCTTTGGTACGGTAATAGGCCAGTGCGGTAAATTCATCCATCAGTTTGGAAGCGGCATAACTCCATCGGAATTTACTGGAGGGTCCGTAAATAATATTGTCTGTTTCCACTAACGGGGCATGAAGATGTTTTCCATAAACCTCGGATGAAGAAGCGATTAGCACCTTTTTTTTGAATTTTGAGCATATCTCCAATACTTTTTCTGTACCTTGAATATTCGTGGTAATCGATTCAAGCGGATGCTCCAGGATATAGCGCACACCCACGGCGGCAGCCATATGAAATACGATATCGCAAATGCCGGTCAGCTCCAGCAGGAGGTCCTGGTTGAAAATGGTGTCGATATGAACGAAAAACCGTTGATTGAAGCGCGGGTTTTTCTGGATGTGGCTGATATTATCAAGAGATCCGGTTGAAAGATCATCGATAACATACACTTCATGACCATTTTCCAGATATGCTTCGGCCAGATGCGAACCGATAAAGCCTGCCCCTCCGGTGATTAAAACTCTCATATAATATAGCCGCCTTTCAATAAAATTAAATTGCATGAATTATTTTAAAAACAGTGAATTCGGGCCAAGTGGATCGGTTGGCTGGTATGTCCTGTCCCGAGTTGGTTTTTTTGAAAAGTATTTTTTATACGATAGATGAATGATAAGCAACTTATTATTTAAATCCCTGCCCCGGAGACGGCCAGGAATATGTCTTGACAATATTAGACCGCAAAAGGTAGTTTTTAATTGTGGTCTCATCCGGTTTTCATCTTAAGGGTACAATCACAGATTGATCTTCCTGCCTTTTCCAGCAGCTAAGTTTCGCTGCTTAGTGTCCGCCCATAAATTCTGTTTTCATCGGATGGAAATTATATCAGCTCCGGGGGAATGTGGCCGGTGTAATTTGACAGTATGAAAATTTCCATTTTTTGATTAAATTTATGTCAAAGGAGGTTGCCATGGAACAAAAAAAAGAGAAAAAGGTACAGAAGAAAAAAAAAGAATCTAAAGAAGAACCCGCAAACAAACTTGATATCTGCAAAAAAGCACCTGAATGGGCGGAGCATGAACGGCTTAGCGATAAAGATGAGCCGTGTGACGATTTCAGAGGCGGGACCGACTAGCGGTTGCGGGCATGAGACGGATGGGGATCAGTTGATCAGGCATTGCTGATTAACTGATCCCCGTTTTTACCGGCTCCCTTAATACTGAAATTGTCCGTTTTCATAGATGGTGATGTTTTCCCCGGTAGCCAGATGCGCCACGACACGTTTGTTTTCCGTGTTGACCAGATCCCAGTGAAGCGCTGAATCATTAAAGCCCAGCTGCTTTTTAAGGTCTGGCGTCAGTTCCCGGGGATTGCCGTTGTAAGTGTCCGAATATGATGACCCCACGGCGATGTGGCAATTACCGTATTGGCCGCCGTAATTTTCATCATAGAGGGTATTGGCCATAAATGCGTTGATATGGGAGAAACGGTTGTCTGTCAAAGAAAATTCTCCGATTTTCTTTGCGCCGCTGTCCATGGCCAGTTGCTGCCGCACGAATTCCTCTCCTGTTCTGGCCTCGATGTTGACCGCAGATCCTTTTTTAAATTCCAGTCTCACATCCTCTACATAATTTCCGCTTCGATATGACGGCTGATTTGAAAAAAAGATACCCCTGGTTCCTCTCCAGTCCGGGGAGAGAAAAATTTCAAAACTGGGAATATTGTGACCTGAAATGCCGATCCATTGTCGTTTAGCTCCCGGTGTGATGATAAGATCGATGGTTTCGGATTCAATGTGCAGCGTGTCAATGTCCATGCGGTTTAACCATTTTTTTATGGTGACAGCCCGTTTATATATATCCCGCCATTCATCAACCGGTGAGGGTTTGTCCAGAAAGCAGGCTTGAATAATTTGAAGTGTATAATCATCTAAGGACAGTCTGGCATGATCAGCCAGTTCCTGAGTGGGACACAGACACAACGTCCATCCAAAATCACCCCGATCCTCACGCTGATCCAAAATGTCACGTATATATTTTCTGGCAATGGTTGCTTTTCCGATTTTGCGCGGATCAACCGTGCTCAGATGGGTGATGGAGTCCGGTGCATGCAGGAAAATGCTGCCGTTTAGATGACTGTATAATTCCTTGTCTCCCGGCGTCTGATAGACCAGCTGGCTGGGGGTTGCCAGGTTGAAGAAGTTTTTTTCCATTTCGGGAGTGGTGTTGAGTCGCTGTACGGAATTAAACCCCTTTGTGAGTAATTTTTCATGCAGAATTTCAGCAAACCGGAGTGCTGCAAGGTCATATCGGATCAGTATCAGGTCATTTTTTTTATAGCGTTGCGTCCGTGCGGTATTCAGTCCCCACAGGAGAACATCCGCGTAGTTGTGCAGTTGGATTTCTGTGAGCATCAGCGTACTCCTTTACTGGATGTCTTTGTCCTTTAAAAAAAGGCGGTGATATTCGGGTTCGGTAAGATGCCGCTTGAGAAGCTGACTGATCGTGTCGAAAATGTTTTCCAGCTCTTCATGCGAAAGTCGTTTGATCAGCTCCTGCAGGAGTTTGTCATCTGAAATTTTCTGGAGATAATACATGACCGTAAGCTCATCGGTCTTCCGGTCCATTCCAAATCCCACCATACCGGTGTATGTCTCGATAAATTCATGTGAATGCTTTTTCATGGCGTTAAAAAATACATTGACTTTCATTAAGGGTTCGCACATGAATAACTTCATGTTTTAAGCGCGCCCTAAGGGTTTCGGTAAAATTACCCCCGACGTTTCATCCGTCAGGGGTAAATGAAATTGACTACTCCGATCAGCTTAATGGAAAAGCCTCTTGAAATCAAGCATGATAAGTCAGAAGTCAGGGGTCGGGGAGAGTGATGAGCAGGCAGCGAAAATGCCAGGGCATGGGCGCGGGGTGCAGGCAGAGATCAGAGCATTTTTTCTCTTTCCTGATAACAGATAACAGATAATTGATAAACCCATGACTTCAGACGGTTACGGATATCTTCGCGTTGATGATAATATTTTTTTACGGTATGGATTCTGGCCTGCTGATAATTCATGTTACCGCGGCAGTATCATGGTTCTCCATGGCAGGAGAGACTTTCTTGAAAAATATGATGAGACAGTCAGAAAACTGACCCTGAGAGGTTTTGACGTATACAGTTTTGACTGGCGGGGCCAGGGATTGTCAACACGGCTTCTGCCCAACCGTCATAAGGGGCATATAAAGACTTTCGAGGATTATATCCAGGACTTGTCATGTGTTATCCGGCACGTGGTGATTGAGCATCAGGCAAGGCTTCCTCTGTTCATCCTTGCGCATTCAATGGGGGCGAACATCGCACTCAGATACATTCATGATTGTCCGGACGTTGTCAGCAAAGCGGTGTTGGTGGCCCCCATGATTGATATAGTGACATTTCCGTTTCCCAGATGGTTTGTTCGCTGCCTGGCCCGGATCAGAATAAAAACCGGCCATGAAGATGCATGGGTGCCGGGTTCGGGAGGGGGGTGCCCTGGTCATCGATTTGAAGGAAACCGGATGACATCCGATCGCTTACGGTTTATGAAAGAGAAAACCGTTATTTTACAAAATCCGGCGCTTGCCGTTTATGGCGTTACATATGCATGGCTTCAGGCAGGTTTGGATTCAATCGATATTCTCCGGAGACGTGGCTATGCGAAAGCCATTCAGGTCCCGGTTCTGGTGGCAGGGGCAGAACATGATAAAATCGTATCTGTCAGAGCCCAGAAATTGTTATGTGCTGGCAGCCGTTATTTGACATTTGTCGAAATCCCGGGAGCCCGTCACGAAATTCTGAGGGAAACCGATTCGATTCAGCAGGTGTTCTGGAATGAATTTGACAGCTTTATAGATTAATTTCCATGCCTTCCCTTGCAAAAAAAATCTCTGTGGAACCCGTGTCAGTCGGGTTGCAATATCTGCGGGTGAGTTCATCGATTTGACGGTCAGTACGGACCGGATCATGATGAAACAGCGCTACCTGTTTGACCTTGTTGCGTATTGATGATGAGATGGCATATTCAATCGAGGTGTGTCCCCAGCCGACTTTTGACGATTCATATTCATTCCGTGTATATTGCACGTCATAGACGATCAGATCGGCGTTAGAAAAAAACGCTTCCACCAGGCTGTTCGCCAGATCCGCAGCTTCCTGGCCTTCACGGGCGATAGCCTCATCATAAGAAGGATCAGCAGGGTCAGTGCAGAAAATATTTTGAAACGGTTCCGTGTCGTAAACCGTACAGAACACTTTTCCCTGGTATTCAAACCGGTAACCCAGACACAGCACCGGATGATTCAGATATTTGGCCGTCAGTTTTATACCATCGCCCAAATCGTAACAGCCTTCTTTGAGATCAATATAGGTTATATCGGAAGACAGCTCGGATTGCCGGACTGGAAAATATCGATAAGTGAACTGCCCCCCGATGACTTCTTTAATCGTGTCTTCGTATGTGACGGGGCCATAGACTCTGAGCTTTGTTGTCGGGATATAAATCGGTCCGAAAAACGGGAAGCCCATAATATGATCCCAGTGGGAGTGGCTCAGAAAAATGTCTGCGTTTACGGGGGAGTTAGAAGCCGGGTCAGACAGAAGATAATTGCCCAGTTCTCTTATTCCTGAACCGGCATCGATGATGATCCGTCTGTTGATGTCAGCAAAATAAATTTCAATGCAGGCTGTATTCCCCCCATACTTTACCGTGTTTGGACCCGGACAGGGAATAGACCCTCTTACCCCCCAGAATTTTATTTTCATTTGCCTAACCTTTTTGAATGATATCTAAAAATATTTTTGCTTTTTCGATTTCTTCAGAGACAATTCGTTTCAGGTCGGAAAATACCAGCTGGTGAACGCCTGCCTGATTTAATAACCCGTTCGGTATTTGTATTTCGAAAAAATTACCTTCAGATAAATTCTGTTTAAAAGCAATAGAAAAAATGTTGGCTATGGCTACGAAGGATACTATTGTCCGGGTTTTTTCATCTGCCTGATCCGGATCATGATGAAAAGCAAGTGAATCACTCAGCTTTTTTCCCAGTGCCCATTTGTCTGCGATGATCTGGCCAATCGTGCAGTGATGTATTCCAAATGTGGTCGTTTCATCATGACAGATTCGGGCCTGCCCGGCGATGTCGTATTCGGATAGCCGGCCATATGCTTCCGGTGAAGCTGCATGAAGAGGGATTTTCCCAAGGTCATGGAGCAATCCGGCGACAAAAAACTGCTCCCGGCTGGCGATCGGGATTTGATTCATGGCAGCCAGCGTCTTGGCGGTTACTCCGACATTCAGGGAATGAGCCCAGAATCTGTCCATAAATGCTTTGTCCGATAAATGCTTCTGCCCGGTATTTTTCAGGATGACGGAACTCAGGGCGATATTTTTTACCGTGTTGACTCCGAGCATTATAATAGCTCTTGTAAGCGATGTTGCCTCGCTTCGGAGGCCGTAGTATGCAGAATTGATCAGTTTCAGGACCTGACCGGTCAGAACCGGATCGAGTGAAATAACACGGTTCAGATCATTGGCTGAAGTTTCGGAATTGTTACAAATGGCCACCACTTTTGCCATAGTGGTGGAAAGCCTCGGCATTCGGGCAATATAATGTTCTACGGATAACGGAATGCTTTGATCTTGATGCGAAGAGGCCTGTGTCATCGTTTATATCCAATAAAAAGTACTGAGTGCTGAGGGCAGAGTAAAATATGATTGAAGATTTAATCTTATCTTTAGCCTTCATCTTTTATCTTTAGCCTTCATCTTTTATCTGTAACTTTAAAGTATCCAGTATAATATATTTGGTCCGTTCAATGATTTTTTCATAAGAAAAAGAATTGCGTTGAACATAATAGCTGATCATCATCCGGTTTCGATCCGTACAATTCGTATTTAAAAACGAATCGAGTTTAAAAGGGGAGGCAAACCGTTTGACAAAAAGTTCACCCCAGTTGTTCAGATAGACGACTCCAAAATCGTTAATATCTTTATCCCACGGTGCTTTTTCGAAGCTTACGATTACCAGTATTTTTGGGATGGATTCTTTTTTGAGAAAATTCGAGTACTCGATGGAGACGGTGTCAAAGGTGCCAAAAAAATCTCTGATGCGTTTGGACAGATTGATAATTTCCTGCAGCGTAACGCTTGACGGATTGGGATCCATATGGACTTTGTTTGAATCAAACAGATTGTTCCATACGATAAAGGCGATGGTATAGATAATGTCAGTGCCTGAGGCCAGGGGCTTTGCGTCCCGGTTGCCAACAAATACCTGCCATGTGTCCTTTTCCAGGCTCAGATGGATGGCTGACAGGTTCAACACGTCTGTGGGCTTGAGAATGGTGGGGATTTTGTCCTTTTTTTTCTGGTAAACAACTGAAAGCTTTCTGCCGATGATCGTAAGGTCCTGCTGATCTATAATGCCGGTTTCTCCCGAATGGGCAGTGGCAATTTCTTTGTAGATCCGAAGCAGCAGCTTGAAAATGCGTTTGCCCAGGTCGATCTGAGTTTCCAAATCCCACGAGGCATACTCGCTGAGAGTTTGTTTGGTTTTGGAATCAATTGGATACCGGGTGAACAGATCCTCCGCGATCTTTTTTTTCAATGTCTGACTTTTATCGTTTTCCTTGATTTTACAGCGAAGATAGGTGCAATTTTTTAAAAATGGCAGCGTGCTCTTTCGATAATGTTTGTAATAATTGAAAATGGAGACGATAGTGAACACCAGCGGGTCAGGGAACATCGGTTTATCGTGAACAGAGAGAACCTGTTTTCGAAATTCGTGGCACATCAAATGCTCCTGGGAAGCATCCAGCAGCATTTTCAACAAAATCATTTTAATGATTGATTTTAAAGGTTTTGTCAGGGCTTTATGCAGCTGCCACAGGGCAGCGCCAAAGTATTCCCGGCTTTCAATCACTTCCAGATTCCCGAAGTCAATCAGGTCGCATCCGTCATACATTTTGGCTTTTATGGCTGCCACTGTCTGATCATAATCCATATAGACTTTGTCGGTGTAGCACAACCACCATAATGGAATTTTGCCGCATATCAAAATACAGGTCCGGTAAAATTCCTCTTTCAGGACATTTTTTTGTGTGCTTCCGCAGCTTTCAGAGTCCACACTGCCAAATCGGCTGTTTTTGATGTCGCCGATATCGGATATGAAAAAATAAACCGGTATTTTATAGTTGATATCCAGCCAGTCTTTAATCAGATTGAGTTTTTGATGCAGATGCTTCAATGTGGTTTTGTTATACAGGGCTTTGTCGTAGCATACCCAGATGTCACAGTCTGATTCCGAAGTCTGGTTGATCGTTCCGATACTTCCGATGGTATACAACCCCTCTATTACGAGATAGGCTCTGGGGGGGGCTATCAGTGATTCCTGGCGGGCGATGCCGAACATGTGTTTGAATACGGGTTCGCGTTTGATGATTTCCGGCTCGTTATCGATATTGAATACCCGGAACACTTTTTTCAGATCCGGAACATATCCGGGGCAGGTAAAATGGTTGATGCTTAACAGCCAGGGAAGCAGATACAGAACCGCTTCACTTTCTTTGGGGGCCAGTTCGGAAAAAATCTGTTTTCTGAACCGGTTATATTTATAGTACGTTTTTTTGTTATAATTCAGAATTTTATTGATCATTATCTGGTTTGCAGTTTTTGAGCCTGTGTCCGTTCATAAAATCGGTTTTCACCGGATGGGTAGTAACGTGTGTTTCCAGCCCGGAACTGATCGTCTTGTAAAAGTACCCACATGCGTCATTCCCGCGGGAATGACAAATAAGGGCTGAAAACTCTGATCCTGCATAAACAGCAGGGCGCATCGTAACCGGCAGTGCAGATACACCCATTCAGCCGGCCGCTGAAAAGCGTACAATATATGATAGAAAGTGTGAATATTAGTCAAGAAAAATTTCTGTATATGAAGAATTCCCGAAGAAAACAAATGTATCATACCTGTCTCGACATGGTTCCGAAACAAAGGATATTCCGGCCCGCAGTGCCGCTTGTTTGGCATGTAATTGATTCGCGGAGGCTTTAAGCGGATGTTTTTCCGTTGAACTTATCATATCATTTGATATGTATAATAAAAACGAATTATACGCGTGCGGGTTTGACGGCTTCGTAAAAGTCCTGCCCATTTCTTACAAGCTCATCAGGCCTGGAACGAGCCCGGGTCTGAATCACAATGAATTCAGAGGTGATGTCATGCAATGGAAAGGCGTTGATGATGATGATCATGTAAATGTTGATGATGATGATCATGTAAATCTTGAATCAGACAGGGATGATTATTTTTATGAAAAAAAACGATCAGTCTGGCATAAATTCAATATCGGCAATTGGCCTTTGAGACTGGGCGGCAGGCCGGAGAGGCCGTTTATACTCATTGGTGCCGGCCTGATCGTCCTGATTATTGTGTTTATTGCGTTGATAATGAAAAATCCGGGAAAAGAGGAAAATCCATTTGAAGCGTATAAGACAAAAGTTAAATTTATCGAGGAAAAAATAGCCCGGTTGGATAAAAGTGTTGACAGAATAGCTGCGCTGGACGAAAGAGCAAAAACGATGGAGCAGCTTATTCAGCAATTGAATCGATCCAATGTGGCCGTTTCGGCACGTATAGATGCCATCGCCGGTGATATAAGACAGATGAATAAGCAGATTCCGACAGGAAAAAATGTAAAAACCGCGGCCGTGAAATCTGGGCCGGTTGCGAAAAAACAAGCCGCAACCCGGTACCATACGGTACGTTCCGGAGAGACCCTGTATCGTATCAGCCGCCGGTATAATATCGGTCTGAATGAATTAAAACTGCTGAATAAACTGGGCGCGAAAGCGCTCATTCATCCGGGGCAGAAACTGATTGTAGGGGAAAGCCTGTAAACGCAGGCAGTATGGAGCAGGCAGCCGGCAGCAAATCAAGAACCTTTCATCACCTTGGCTTTTATTACCGCTGCCTGCTGCTTACCCTCTTTTTTCTCAGTCCCCGGCACTCAGCACGGCTCTTCTTCCTTAACTCGGCACTCAGCTCTGTACTTTTCTCCCCCTGCTTCGGTCTTTACAAATTTGCGGTAACCTGTTAGCGTGTTAATCATAGATCAGCAAGGTCAGCCTCATTCCCATCCATCTTTTTGTCCATCATAAAAAAATGTTCCGGTCCGGTTCATTTTGAAATTGTATTTCATGCTATTTCGTATCCGGTCGGATCGTCCACGGAAAATATCAGATGAATGATAGTTTGAAAGAAGATTACTCAACGCTGGATCATCCGGAAATTGCCGTGTGCATGTTTTATCCCCGGCCGGAAAGTAAAATGGCTGACACCTCCGTTTTTGCACAGGATGTGTTGATTCCTGTGGATAAGGGGATCAACATCGGCGCCCGGTTTCATATGTCGAAATCCGCTGGCGGCAACGTTGTTTTTTTCCATGGCAATGGCGAAATCGTGGCGGATTATGATGAACTCGGTCCCGTCTACAACCGGATGGGGATCAACTTCATTGCGGTGGATTACCGGGGTTACGGACGATCGAACGGCACTCCCGGCGTCAGCTGGATGCTCAATGACAGTCATGCGATTTTCAGGTTTATACGGCAATGGCTGAAGACCAATGGATATACCGGGCCATTGATCATTATGGGCAGATCCATGGGAAGCGCATCAGCCCTTGAACTGGCCGCATGCTATAACCGTGATATCGGCGGGCTGATCATCGAAAGCGGATTTGCTTATACCCTTGCACTGTTGAAGGTGCTCGGTGTTCGGGTTGCATCCCTCAAATTGACGGAAGAAAACGGATTTCATCACCTGGAAAAAATTCGGGTAGTTGACAGACCCGTGTTGATTATTCATGCAGAGTGGGATCATATCATCCCGTTTCGTGATGCTCAGGCATTATATGATGCCTGCGGCGCTGAAGATAAACAATTACTTAAAATCCCCGAAGCGAATCATAATGATATTTTATCTTGCGGATTTACAGCGTATATGGGGGCCGTAAAAAAAATAACGGATAAAGCGATACATCCATAAACGGGTACTCTCATGAGAAATGAAACGAATTTGTCTGCCTTTGAAAAACAAATTCCATAAACTGATCGGTTTGCCCCTGGCAGACATTCTCAAGTTCCTTGCAGCTGCCGGTTTCATCATCTGGCTGATGTACCGCGGTACGGAGAAAACAGGTTACAACTGGCAGTGGTATCGTGTTTTCCGGTATGTCTGCTCATTTGATGATGGCCGATTTGTCATCGGACCCCTTCTTGACGGACTGATCGTAACCGTCCGCATCACGGTATATAGTTTAGTCGCAATGTTTTTTTTTGGTCTGTTATCGGCGCTGTTTCGACTCTCCGATTCGTTTCTGGCAAAAATTCTGGCCAGGGGATACATCGAACTTATCCGCAATACGCCGCTTCTGGTTCAACTGTTTTTCATTTATTTCGTCATATCACCGGTCCTCGATATCGGTCGGTTTACCTCCGCTGTGCTGGCATTGAGTCTGTTTGAGGGGGCATATGCATCTGAAATTTTTCGGGCCGGCATTGTTTCAATTCATAAAAGCCAGTGGGAGGCGGCTTACAGCCAGGGTTTTACAGGTTTTCAGACCTGCCGATTCATTATTTTTCCTCAAGCCGTTCGCAGAATTCTTCCCCCCCTGACCGGACAGAGCATATCCCTGCTTAAAGATTCTGCGCTGGTAAGTACCATTGCCATATATGACCTGACCATGCAGGGGCAGGCAATTATTTCCGAAACCTATCTGACGTTTGAAATCTGGTTTGTGCTTGCGGGAATTTATCTGGTCCTGGCCATGGTAATTTCGATGGGCGTCCAGAGGTTGGAAAAACGTTTCAAAGTCGAGACGTGACCGGTCGAGTGAAATCACATTATTTGCTTTTACCTCGACCCTAACCATCAATATATGCATACAAGGGAGGTGCCGGATGCAATCCGGGCGACAACTATCTGTGATGTTATTGATTATAGCGTTGATGGGCTGCTTTTCGGGCTGCTCGAATGAGCCAACGCCTACCGCGCCGCAAGCGGAGAGTGCGCTGGAGCGGGTGATGAAACAGGGGGTGCTTCGGGTGGGGATGTCCACGTTTGTGCCATGGGCCATGAAGGATAAAACCGGCAGGCTGATCGGGTTTGAAATCGATGTGGCTACACGACTTGCTCAGGATATGGGGGTGAATGTAGAATTCGTTCCGACCAAATGGGCCGGGATTATCCCGGCCTTGATTACCGGCAAATTTGATATCATTATCGGCGGAATGGGAATTCTCCCCAACCGTAACCTGAAGGTGAATTTCAGCATCCCTTATGATTATACCGGCATGTCTATCGTCGCCCATAAGAAGCTTGCAGAGGGATTTAATTCGCTGGAGGATTTTAATAAACCGGGCGTATCGCTGGCAGCGAGACTGGGCTCTACAGCGGTGACAGCGGCCAGACGGTTCATGCCGGATGCTACCCTGAGTCTGTTTGACGATGAGTCCCAGGCCTATCAGGAGCTTTTGAACGGCAGGGTTTACGGTGTAGTCGGATCAGCTCCCACGCCCGGTTTCCAGGCGCTCAAGTATCCGGATAAACTGTTTTTGCCCCTGTCCGATACCTTTACCAGAGAGCCCATTGGATTTGCCTTGAGAAAAGGAGATGTAGATACACTGAATTTTGTCGACAGCTGGATTCGTGTTGTTGAGGAGGAAGGCTGGTTAAAGGAACGAAAACGCTACTGGTTTGACACCCGATTGTGGGAGCCCATGATTCAATAGGCCGGATGCCCGGCAAACTCAATGAATCCAATAACCCGAATTTGCCTCCAGGACCGCTTTTGAGATACCGTAAGTATTTAATTTCAAGATTAGATATATTCATTGCGCTGCTGCTGATCGCCGCCGTGTTATATATTGGTTACAGAATCAACGTGGGACTTCATTATAAATGGAACTGGAAGATTATCCCCCAGTATTTGTTCCGGTATGATGCGGAAAATGAAAAGTGGGTGGCAAATCTGCTGATGCAGGGGCTGTTTACCACGATTCGTCTGAGTGCCTGGGGCACGGTCCTTGCGATGTTCATCGGAACGGTGATGGGATTGTGCCGTATCAGCCAAAGTCTGTTCAAAAGACTGGTGTCCGGAACCTATGTGGAGCTGATGCGAAACATTCCGCCGCTGGTTCTGATTTTTATTTTTTATTTTTTCGTCAGCGAACAGTTCCTCCCGGTGCTGGGTGTCGAAGAATTTGTCCGAAACAGTTCCTGGCCGGTTCAGTGGGTCATGGCTGTTTTATTTGCACCGCCCACGCTGCTCAATGAGTTTTTATCGGCAACCGTTACCCTGGCGGTTTTTGAGGGGGCATATATTACGGAAATTGTCAGGGCCGGCATCCAGTCTGTTGAAAAAGGGCAATGGGAAGCGGCTTGCGCTATGGGGCTGTCAAAATGGCAGCAGATGCGATACGTGGTCTTACCGCAGGCGTTTGGACGTGTTCTGCCGCCCCTGACCGGTCAGTTCATCTCGACAATTAAAGATTCGGCTATCGTTTCGGTCATCTCCATTCAGGAGCTCACTTTCCAGGGAATGGAACTGATATCGGCAACGTATTTGACATTTGAAATATGGATCACCGTAGCCCTTTTGTATCTCATGTTGACCCTGCCATGTTCGATGATCGTCGGCCGAATTGAAACGTATGTGAATCGGTTCCTTTCGGTGGGCCTGCATGATTTTGTCCGGCGAGGATGATATGTCCGGTTCCAGATACCATCACACAGAAGGCGCCGAATACAACGGCGCCATCCAATAACTTGAAGAAAGAATTCGCGGATTTAATCGAAGGGGTTTCTAAAGTCCGAACTCGGCTTTAATTTTAAACACATTTGTTGCAGGAAGATTCAGAATTTCTGTTATTCCGGTCTCCCGGGAAATATCATTCAGATATTGGTCAATTTTTTCCATGGATGATGCAATAAAAGTAAACCAGATATTAAATTCATTTTCTCTGAGATAATGGTGAGTTACCCCCGTGTAGCGGTTTACTGTCTGAGCAAAAAATTCGATTCTGTGTTCCGGGACTTTTGCTGCGCACAGTGTGCTCACATACCCCAGCTTTGCCGGAACAAAATTGGCGCCGATCCGGCGAATAATACCGCTGGCTTTCAACTGGCCGATTCGATCTAAAACTTCATTTTCAGAAAGACCGATATCGTCCGCAATCGTCTGAAAGGGCCTTGATGTGATGGGAAAATCAGACTGTATCCGATTGAGAAGTCGTTTGTCCGTATCATCCAAAGCTGACATACATGCTTCCTTCCTTTATGATGCGGGTATCAGGCGCACATGCAATTTTCTGGTGCGAGGGCCGTCAAACTCGCAAAAAAATATACCCTGCCAGGTACCTAATACCAGTTTGTTTTCTGCGATTTCAATGAGTTCGGATGCACCGACAAGGGTGGACTTTACATGCGCCGGCGAGTTTCCTTCCGCATGTCGATAGGCAGCCTTCCAGGGAACCAGCTGATTTAATACCATCAGCATATCAGACGTTACGTCCGGGTCGGCATTTTCGTTAATCGTTACAGCGGCGGTTGTGTGGGGTGTAAACAGGAAACAGATCCCGTCACGAATCCGGCTGCTTTGAATCAGATTCTGAATATCGGATGTGATATCGATCAGTTCGGTCTGATGAGCGGATTTTACAGTAAGAATCATCATTGCCCCCGCTTTATTCTAAAAAGAAAAACCCGTACCGCAGGCAGGGTTTATGTGAAGTCATGTACAGATGTTATGCGCCGGGTAAAGATCAGAGGTGCTCAGCCGTTACACACAACCGGTAGGTTTTGGCAAGCCTGCCATTTTGCACGCCCCCTTGCCGGGTCCGGAAGGGAAAAGCTCATAGATATGTTTTAATTTGAATCCGGTCACTTTCGACAATATACGAACCATCGGGGCGATACCATTTTTTTGATAATAATCCTGAAGGGTATTGATCACTTTCCAGTGATCTTCAGAAAGATCATCGATTCCTTCTTCCTTTTTTACAAATTGAACCCACTCCATGCACCAGGCCTCATAAGAATTGATAAATCCGTCTTCATCGGTGATGAATGTTTTACCTTGAAATTCAACCACTGGCATCTAAGCCCCTCCTTCTTATGTATTCCGCATAGACTTTATCAATTTAATAAACATTTAAAAAAATCTATCTTAATGATACCATGTTGTCAATAATATTTCCTGAGTGTGTGCCAGGATTGATGATTGAATATAATATAAAACCGGATAGTTAAATGATAATCACATTGTGATGGGCTGTTTGCTGCAATTCACGGGACGATGAAGAGGAACATGGACGCTGTTTTTGAAAAAATTAAAGTTGTTGTTATCTGCGGCCCCACGGGTTCCGGGAAAACGTCTTTGGCGGTTCACCTGGCGCAGGAGCTTCGTGGCGAAATAATCAGCGCCGATTCCATGCAGATCTATCGGTATATGGATATTGGAACTGCAAAACCAACGCCTTCTGAGCAGTCTCTCGTATCGCACCATTTGATAGATGTGGTGGACCCGGATGCGGCATTTGATGCGGCAAAATTTGTAAACATGGCCACAGCGATAATCCGGGAACTTGACGACAGCCGGAAAGTTCCGCTTATAGTCGGGGGGACAGGGCTTTATATCAAGGCGCTTATCCACGGCCTGTTTATGGAAGGTTTATCAAATGCAACGATTCGAAACCGCTTGAAACGGATTGCCCTCGATAAAGGTGCCGGGTTTCTTTATGACCGGCTGTGCGAATGCGATCCGGTTGCGGCAGAGAGAATACATCCGAATGATACAATAAGGATTGTCAGGGCGCTTGAGATATATGAACATACCGGTAAGACCATTTCGCAGTATCACAGAGAACATGGGTTTTCAGAGTGTCCGTTTCATGCCTTGAAAATTGGATTGACAATGCCCAGAGAGCGGCTGTATTCCAGAATCGATGACAGGGTTGATGCGATGATTGAAGCCGGGCTCCTGGACGAAGTCAAGCGCCTTCTTGATCAGGGTTACAGCCAAGCGAACAAATCCATGCTGTCGATCGGCTACCGGCATATGACCGATTATATCGGGGGGCGTGTTTCCTGGGATGAAACGATTCGAATTATGAAACGGGATACCCGTCGATATGCTAAACGCCAGATGACATGGTTTAAAGCCGATCCGGAGATTACATGGTTTGAACCCGAGCAGAAGGGATCCGTGAAACAAATGGTTCTGAATTTTTTACAGTCCGCCTGAAAATGGGGAATAGCGAAAACGCAATGGGGGGTACAGAGAAATCGAAATGCCGGCGGGGCCTGTTTTCAAGGTCCCGCCGGTTTTTTCCGAGGCCCTGACACGCAGGCCTGTGATTTTTTCCCGTCCGACTTTATGGTAACCGGCGGGGTGAATTCAGCGATTCTAAGAAATTGGGATTCTCTTTTAAACGGCAGGGACAGCAGCCAGTCCCAGTCGATAAAATCATTTTCCGAATCCGATATGCTGATATAACTGATCCCGTGTGATGTGATATTGTGAAAGAAATGAGAGCCTTGAGAGGGTTCAGCTCTCAGTGATCCGGTTTTTGTTTCAACAATGGCGGCTACGGCCGAAATGTCATTCCATTTCACGGGGATTCCAAGATGCGGGTCTGCCGAGCCCCAGCGGCCAGGTCCGATCAGTAGATATTTTTGTTTCTTCATCTGGAAGGTATGGTTTATTTTAGAGATTTCGGCCGCCATGTCGATCGTCCGGGCCGTGTCGAATTTGTCAGGTTTCACAAAGACGATGGCCGATACGGTTTGTATGCCATTGCCCAGGCTATGAGTTGAAAAACAGAGCGCCTGTGAGATGTCCTCATCTTTGATGGAAACGCGGGTATTTGTTTTTCCGGACGCCATCGGCCTGATCTGAAGCAGAGAAAATTCGGGTTTTTGGTCGGTTGGGAATGCAATATTGACCGCGAATTCGATTTCAATGGCAGATCCCATTCCCTCTTGTCCTATCTTCAGAATTTCTGATAATATTTCCGGAAGTGGCAGCACATTATATTTCAAGATGTTGGCAAAGGTGATGATGTGATGCCCCTTACTGATAAAAGAATCCCGGATTCGACGGTCTTCCGGGAAATAAGTGCTGCTGGCAAATTTAACGGCATCGTGATCTGACGCATCATGGGTATCGATTTTTTTCAGAGTAAAATCAGCGGGGGATTTGAACGAAGACGCCGATGGCCTGAGATCGAGTGCATAAAAAAACCGTTGTGAATTGTCCAGGATGTCGTTCACCAGAGAAAACTGCGGGAGTACCAGCGGATAGGCCGGGCAGAATCTTAAGCCAAATGCGTTTTCGACAACAATTGTCCCGAGTCCCAGGGCAATCTGAGCGATTCCATCTTCAGGTTTCATGTGGGATATCGGGTAAAAATTGTATGAGCGGGCCACTCCAGATATCGCCGGATAAAAACAGTCGCCGAATGGTTTGCCGACCAGCTGCTGAACGATAACGGCCATTTTTTCATCTTCTGTTCGATGGACCGTGGATTGGGACAGTAACCTGGGAATGTTCAGATAGGTCGAAGCGTAAACCAGTTTAATCGCGCTGGTTAACTGCTTCATCCGGACTTGCAGATTCTCGTGATTGTTTGGGATCATGTAGGTACTGTAGATGCCCGCGGAAGGATGAAACTGGTCATCTTCCAGAAGGCTCGAAGACCGTATGGCCAGAGGATAACAGGTTGCCTTGAGAAACAGCTCCAACTGGTTGCAAAGCCATTGCGGAAGCTCTGCGTTTAAAAAAAACAGTTTGATTTGCGCATCACTGTGGCTGCTTGTGCAAAGTGATTTTAAATTGTTTTCCGTAATAAACGAATCAAATCCTTCGGTTGAAATGACCAGGCTCCTGGGGACATTGATCGTGACATCCTGAAATTTACGTTTCAGGTCCGGGTTCTGTTTCAGCAGTGACAGCATAAATGCAAGCCCTCTGGCTTTCCCGCCCAAAGAGCCTTTCCCGACCTTTATAAAATCCGTATCCGTATCAAAGGTTAAAAAAGAAAAATCCGTTATAACGCCTGCCTGTAAATTTTTTCGCCTGTGCCTGAGACACGTGATCAGATGCTCTTTAATCGTTTGTGAGTCGGCAAAATCGTTGACATTGACATGCCGCAGTTCCGAAGCCAGCTGGATTTCAGATCTGGCCATAAACCACGTTGAAAAATGATGTCTCGAGGCATGATGATGAATGGAGTCGAGCGGGATAGACGGGAGAACTTTTTCCATCTCTCTGAGATTGGCCGCGGTAGTAATGACATTGCCGTTCGGAAGGCGAAAGATAAAATCGCCAAATCCGAGATGCTTGATTAAAAAAGAAGAAATTTCCATGTGAAGGGAAGGCGAGCTTTTGTTTAAAAACAAGGCGGGTATTTCCAGCGCTTTTTTGCGGTTGGCCTCTTCTGCACTGAAGATTAGCAACGGTATATCCGGTGATTTTTCCTTTATTTTCGAGAGAAGTGAAAAGCCGGCCTGATCGTCGATGCCGCCGTTTTTCCTGAAACGGATGTCCGATATGATGCAGAGCAAATGCTGCTTATATCCTTTGTAAAGCGACAACGCTTCCTCATAACTCTGGGCGAGAAGAATTTTGGGCCGTGCCTGCATTTTCAGAATCCGATGTTCCTCATTCAGCGAATCTTCCATCACGGCTTGTGTCTGTGCCACGATTTCTCTATACAATAACGGCAGAACCGAAGAGCAGTAATATGGAGAATCCTCGACCATGATAATCACCCTTACACTTGCTCTCCGGGTATCGAATGAGACATTCATCCGGTCTTCGACGCTCTTGATGAGCGCAATCATCAGATCGGTATTGCCGCACCATATGAAGGTTTTATCGACAAAGGGTGTATATGAATATTTTGGATCAAACAGCAGGTCCGAGGTCGCGTGAGCCAGAAGAAATAAAGGAAGATCTTTATGTTTTGATTTTAATTGTTTTCCGAATTGACGGGGTGTCATGTCCCCTTCACGGGGCATAAAGATAACCAGGTCGAATTTTTTATCAGAAAGCGCTCTGAACGCTTCCCGGCTATCAGGGACCCACGTCAGCCGCGGAGGATTGATCAGGTTGAGTCCACGATATTCATGGATGATTTTTTCTGTCAGCCGGCCGTCTTCTTCCATGATAAAGAAAAAATAGGGGCTGGACACAAGCAGGATTTCCCGGACCCGATAAGGCATCAGCTCATAATATATTTTGAATGGAACGTCCGGAATCGCCCGGTAATGATCGGTGAATGATGTCATGAATACCTCGGATATAATACTGGCCGGGGCAGTTAACGGTTGCACGGCCCAGTTTTTGAAATCAGGTGCATCTGCTGATTAAAAAGAATATATCACTGACGCATGAATGGCAAGTGGTCTTGGATTGGTGCCCATCCATAAATTGTGTATTCGAAATATGGGGGATAGCCTGAGTATCGGATCAGGTGGCTGAAATATATTTTTTCTTGACAGGAAATGAACGGCTTCGGTATCATTCAGTTATCAGCCTAACAAAAGGCAGATCGTGGCCTGCCTGATTCAGCCCTGTCTTATTATGCCATGGATCGAAGCGTTGCCTGATTCATGAAAATTTCAGCTTGAATACCATATTCGGATTCAAATTCCCAACCTTTGCCGTGTTGCATCAGAGACTGTTTTACTTGAAATTGATTCCGCCTCATTTGTCTTTTTCCAGCTTTCAGATCATCCGCATATTGTAATTGCGATGAATGCTGCCTGATACAGAAATTGTCCCTCAAGCGGTTATAATTTAAAAAAAACGGTTGGTTGATCCATCATTCCGATGCCAGGAATAATGCATTCGTAAAAAGTCATCAAAATTGAGACGGCAACGTAAAAGGTTCAAGTCCAAGGCGTCGCGAATTTCGTGGAATGATGCGTACAGATGTCCGGCGCAGTGAACACAAAATGAAGTGCAATGCACATGGACTGTTTATGAAGCCGTCAGTCAAGGACTGTTTTGCTAAAAGGAGGTGCCAATGCTGGATAAAAAACTGTTGACAGAAATCAATCTTTTTTCCCGGTTGCCTATGGACAGGCTTGAAAGGATTGCACAGGAAAGTGAGATTGTACACTTTAAAAAGGATGAGCTGGTTTTCAGTCAGGATGGGGCTGCGATCAATCTTTACGGGGTGCTGGACGGGGAAGTTGAATTAAGTCTCAATTTTAAGGACATGGTGCTGAAGGCCGATATTCGCTATGAAGAGACCAATTTTTCAAGGTTCGAATACATGGAAAGACCCATCGTCGTGGAAGTTGTCGGTGCCGGAGAGATTTTCGGATGGTCGTCCGTGATGAGTGCCGCCCGGGAAACTACAACCGCAAGGTGTTCAAAAGCCAGCAGGATTGTTTCAGTTCCGGCGGCATATCTGAAGGCGATGTTTCATAATGATCCGTCTTTGGGCTTTATTGTCATGTCCGGGATCAGTGAAATTATTTCCCGCCGGCTGCGCACTCGAACAGATAAGCTCGTTGAGGCCTGGGGGCAGGCGTTCGGAACCACTGAAATCTAAAGAAAAAGGAGGGCCTTCGGCTTTTGCCGGTTAACACAGCAAGCATACCGTACGATTTCACGGCGGGGTCGTGATCGCCGGAGATGCAGCATCTTGAAATTGACATTTAACGGTGTTTCGTGACTGAACTCAATTGATAAAAAGCCGGAGCCATTGCTTCCGGCTTTTTTATTTGGCAAAAAATTTTCCCTGCCAGGAATCCCGGGCCATCAGGATGCTGTTGATGAGTGTCAGCGTCTCTGATTTCCGCATGGACCACAGGGGCGCTATCAGCTCATCCGGATGAGGATCTCCTGTCAGTCTCTGGATAATCATATCCGGCGGGAGAAGCTCCAGCATGTCGCAAATCAATTCGGCATATTCATGCTGCTCAAGACAGGTATAGTTGTTTTGTCTGTACAACGTCTCGAGTTTTGTTCCCTTTACAACATAGAGCAGATGCAGTTTCACACCGTCAATACCCAGATCGGAAATGGCTTTTATGGTATCTAACATGTCCCGTCTGGTTTCATGGGGAAGGCCCAGTATGATGTGGGCACAAATACGAATATTCCTGTTTCGGGTTCGATTAACGGCGTCCTTGAAGCAGTTGAACGTGTGGCCGCGGTTGATAAATTCAAGCGTACGGTCATGCGCTGACTGGAGTCCGTATTCGACCCATATAAGATATTGCCGTGCATAATGTTCAAGCAGCTCCAGAACGGGTGTGCTGATGCAATCGGGTCGTGTTCCGATTGAAAGGCCTACAATATCATCGATGGATAAGGCTTCTTCATAGATGCTTCTCAGTGTGTCGATCGGCGCATAGGTGTTTGTAAACGACTGAAAATATGCTATGAATTTTTTCGCCTTATAACGTCTTTGCAGACCGCGTTTCCCCTGAAGGAGCTGGTCGGATACGGACAGCCCTTTTCCATGGGCGCCGGTCCCGGATCCGTTGCCATTGCAGAAAATGCATCCGCCGGTAGAAATGGTGCCGTCCCGGTTGGGGCAGGTCAATCCGGCATCTACTGAGATTTTCTGTACCCGGCAGTTGAATATGCCACGCAGATATGTGTTAAGATCGTTATACCTTTTTTTCATATTTCAATAACCTGTTCTTGACCTGATATTAAACGGTTTATATACTGAAAAACTTTAAATCATGCAATTTAATATGTAAAGGCAATTTGATATGACGTGTTATTCAAAAAAGTACGATGTCGTGGTGGTGGGGGCAGGGCATGCCGGTTGCGAGGCAGCACTGGCATGTGCCAGAATGGGTTGCAGTGTGCTGTTGATGACCATCGATCTGGATAAGATTGCATCGATGCCATGCAGTCCGTCTATCGGGGGAATGGCCAAAGGCCAGCTTGTCAAGGAAATAGATGCCCTGGGCGGTGAAATGGCCCGGCTGGCGGATAAGACAGCGATACAGTATAAAACGCTCAATACCAGAAAAGGCCCTGCGGTTCATTCTACACGAACGCAAAATGATAAAATCCGATATCATATGGCCATGAAGTCAGTTCTTGAGCATCAGTCAAATCTTGATCTGAAGCAGGCAATGATTGAACGCCTGGTGATTGAGGACGGCAAGGTCGCCGGGGTGGTGGATCATACCGGATTCGAATATCAGACGGATGCGGTTGTGCTGGCAACAGGAACATTTCTGAGCGGGCTGGTTCATATCGGATTTAAGTCGATTCAGGCCGGAAGGGCCGGTGAATTTGCTTCGTATTCTTTGCCCGCTCACCTGAGAGCGCTCGGGTTTGAAATCGGCAGAATGAAAACGGGAACACCGCCAAGGCTCAATAAAACGACTATTGACTTTACAAAATTTGAAAAGAATATGTCGGAAGCAGAGCCGACGCCATTTTCTTATTTTACAAAAATCATTTCTCTGCCCCAGGTTCCCAGCTATGTCGGTTTTACCAATCTCGGAAGCCACAGGATCATTCGGGACAATTTAAAAAATTCTGCATTATATGGCGGAATTGTCAAAGGGATTTCCGCAAGGTATTGCCCTTCGTTTGAAGACAAAATCGTTAAGTACCCGCTTAAGGATCGACATCAGGTGATTCTCCAGCATGAAGGTCTGGATACGGAAGAAATTTATGCCAGCGGCCTTGGAAACAGTATGCCGATGGAGATACAGATTCAGTTTGCCCGATCCATTGAGGGCCTGGAAGAGGTCGAAATTATGCGGCCTGCCTATGCCATTGAATATGATTACATCAATCCGGTTCAGCTCAACTCCACGCTTGAAACAAAACGGATTTCCGGATTATATGCGGCCGGGCAAATCAACGGAACTTCCGGCTATGAAGAGGCGGCAGCGCAGGGACTATGGGCCGGCATCAATGCGGCATGCAAGGTTCAGAAACGGCCTGAATTTATCCTGGACCGATCGCAGGCCTATATGGCGGTTATGGTCGATGACCTGGTAACCAGGGGGACCCGCGAGCCTTATCGGATATTTACTTCAAGAGCTGAATATCGGCTGATGCTGCGTGAAGATAACGCGGATTTAAGATTGATGGAGATCGGCCATGCGCTTGGATTGATCGACAACGATACGGTCAGGGATGTTAAAGAACGTAAAGAAATGATCTCCGGGGAAATAAAGAGAATAAAATCAACGGTGATGAAACCTTCATCAGAATTGAATGAATATCTGATGTCACGGGGAACGAAGCCGGTCAATGACGGGGTTTTTCTGGATCAGCTGCTAAAGCGTTCGGAGCTGGATTATGACGTCGTGGAAAAACTGGGTAAAAGTGTACATGGCATTCCTTCGAGGATTTCGCGGCAGGTGGAAATTGAGATTAAATATGAAGGCTATATAAAAAAGCAGCGTAATGAAATAGAAAAATTCAGGAACATAGAGCGGATAAAGATACCCCAAACCATAGATTACAGGGCGATACACGGCCTTTCCAACGAAATGAAGGAAAAACTGTCAGCAATCCGTCCGTCTTCTCTGGGACAAGCGTCAAGAATTGACGGGATGACCCCCGCTGCGCTTTCCGTAGTGATGGTAAGCATCCGGTCGTTAGAAAAAAACAGACAGCTTGAAGGCGTCTGAGATTGTCGAGCTTTATCAATTCAACGCGGCATCGCCTTCTGTGTTTTATCAACAAAACCCGGTCTGACATCGCAGTCTTTTGCCGAGGCCCTGAGACGTTGGCCTTGACATGGTTTGCCAGACAGATTAATTTTGAAGTATTAATGTGAGATTTATTATACCCCTGCGGGGAACGGTTTTGTCCGTCTTGACCCCGGATAGATATTCGTGATTTCGTTCGAGGCCTGACACTGCAGGTGATCCCATAGCGGTAAGGAAATAATAACTATGTCCGAGAAGGATTATTATAAAACACTTGGCGTCAAGAAGGATGCGACGGATGACGAGATTAAAAAGGCGTACCGAAAACTCGCCTTAAAGTATCATCCGGATCATGCAAAAGATGATAAAGGTGCTGAGGATAAATTTAAAGAAATCAGCGAGGCATATGCCGTTTTAAGTGATAAGGAAAAACGGAAACAATATGACGACTTTGGCTCAACCGGTTTCCAGCAGCGATATTCACAGGAAGATATTTTCAAGGGGTTTGATTTTGAAAATATATTTAAAGAGTTTGGCTTTGGCGGTCGAAGACCCTTTTCGGGCGGATATAATGAGTCATTCGGGTATCAGGGCCGGCAGCAGGCTCAGGTAAAGGGTTCTGATCTGGTATATGAATTGCCGCTGACCATTCAGGAGGTGGCGACCGGAATCACCAAAACAATTTCGTTTCAGAGCCATGGTCGCATTGAAAAACTGACCGTCAAAATTCCTGTGGGTATGATTTCCGGTAAGAAAATAAGGCTTCCGGGTAAGGGGGAGCCCAGCGCCTTTGGCGGGCCGGCAGGAGATTTGTATATTCGGTCAAAAGTAATGAATGATCCCATATACGTTGTGGATGAGTATGATTTGCATGTGAACAGAAAAATAAAGTTAACGGAGGCTGTTCTCGGAACGACAGTCAAGGTTCCTACCATCGAGGGGAAAAAATTAAATTTGAAAATTCCTCCCGGAACCAGTCACAGGACGAAAATGCGTCTTGCCGGATATGGAATTCCCCATATGAAGGGGGATAGAAAAGGGGACCTTTATGTGGAAATACTCGTATTGATGCCGGGGGCTCTTTCTGAAAAGCAGAAGGAACTGGTTGATAAATTAGCTGAAACCGGTTTGTAACAGATATAATCTATTGACATGGAATAACGATCTATGTACTTATAAAAATTAAATTTTTGTCATTCAAAACCCTGAAACGGCAATACGATTATGGTCCAGTTAATTCCTTATCTGAAAAAAGAAGAAATCGAGAATCAGATCGTCTCGATTGCAAAAAAGATTTCAGCGGATTACTCACACGGTGACCTTGTAATCGTTGGTATCTTAAAAGGGTGCTTTATATTTATATCTGATCTGGTACGTCATTTGACGGTGCCAGTGCAAATCGATTTTATATCAGTTTCAAGTTACGGCTCCGAAACAGACTCGTCCGGGGAAATCAGGATGAACAAAGAACTCCAGCTGGATATAAAAAATAAGGACGTGCTGCTGATTGATGATATTGTGGATACCGGACTGACTTTGTCGTCAATTTCGGAATATATTCGCTCTTTTGGCCCGAAATCCGTCAGGAGATGCGCTTTGATCGACAAGTCGGAACGGAGGGAGAAATCCATAGCGCTCGATTATGTCTGCTATAAGATAAAAGAGGGCTTTCTGGTAGGGTATGGGCTTGATTATGCTGAAAAATACAGAAACCTGCCGGGAATCTATCAACTGAAATTATAATTCCAATTACGGTGGAGTATGATCGTTACTTGTGAAAAATGTAAGCTCCGTTTTGAATTAAAAGACGGACTTGTTAAACCGAGTGGATCAAAAGTCCGGTGTTCAAAATGTAAACATGTATTTATGGTTTTTCCTTCTTTTTCGGAGGAGATGCAAACAAGTCCTGCCCCGGACGAAGTATCAATGCAAAGCGGTTTTGTTTCCGAATTCGGTCCGGAGGAAAAATCCGGCGGAGCTGAAGTGACAGCGGGTGATCTCGGTTTTGAACTGGACGAGGCGGCACCGGAAGGGCCAGCCGGCCCCGAGACGCCGGAAGACGATCTGGAGTTAGAGCTGGACTTTGATCTGGGTGAAGAGCAAGGGCCATCGACAGAGGTGCTTGCGAAAACCGGAGAACCTGAGTTATCGGATCTGGATCTGGATCTTGAACTGGACGAGGCGGCGCCGGAAGAGCCAGCCGGCCCCGAGACGCCGGAAGGCGATCTGGAGTTAGAGCTGGACTTTGATCTGGGTGAAGAGCAAGAAGGGCCATCGACAGAGGTGCTTGCGAAAACCGGAGAACCTGAGCTATCGGATCTGGATCTTGATCTGGATCTGGATCTTGAACTGGACGAGGCGGCACCGGAAGAGCCAGCCGGCCCCGAGACGCCGGAAGACGATTTGAAGTTAGAGCTGGACGAGCCTGTTGATGATCTTGAGCTGAATTTTGATATCGAAGGCTTTGCAAAAGATACGGATCAGACGGATCAGATGGATGAGCTTAAAGCACAAACTCTATCCGGAACTGAAGACACAAACCTGGCTTTTGAAATGGAAAGTCAGGACAAATTCGATATGGGTGTTATAGGGTCTGCCTCAGAAGATCATTCGGCCGCTTTTGGGGTTGAGGGCGATCGGAATTTTGAGGAAATGATCCGGGATAACCCTGAAAATTCCGATGCTCAGGAAGAAGAGAAACCGGAATCCGGAATATTCCTGCCGCCACGACAAAAACGCGTCGGTACGCCTGTGATCATTCTGTTGATTGTGGTGCTATTGGGTGCGGGAGTTTACGGCGGGTGGACGATGCTTGAAAAGTCAGGAATCAATGTTCCGTTTATCAGCGATTTTTTTAAACCGGATGTTCCGGATGCGGGTAACCTTAAGATGAGCACGGTGAATATAGCCAGTAAATTTTTGGAAAATTCAAAAAGTGGCAGGATATTTGTCATTACCGGGGAAGCAAAAAATGAATACCCGGGGCCTGTAGGTTTAATCCGGATTACCGGAAAGCTGTTTACGAAAGGCAAGGTGATTGCAAAATCCCAGACGGTTTATTGTGGCAATGTTCTCTCGGATCTGGATCTGTCCAATTTAGAAGTGGACGTTATTCAAAATCGGCTCTCAAACCGGTTTGGCGATAATCGTTCCAATGTCAAGCTCGAGCCGGGCAGTCTGATTCCATTTATGATCGTTTTTCCTGAACTGCCGGAAAACCTCGATGAGTTTTCTGTTGAAGTCCAGGAATCGGTACCCTATAAAGGGTGAAATTAAAAGTGAAATTAAAAAATGATATTTGAACTTGACTAACGAATGCCGACCTGCTAATTAAGGTCGGCGTTTGAGTCTGACAAAATAAGCTCTTGAATCGGGTCGGATAACAAACACATGATTTACATCATGGCGATGTAGCTCAGTTGGTCAGAGCATGCGGCTCATATCCGCAGCGTCCGGGGTTCAAATCCCTGCATCGCCACCACCGCACAATCCAGTATCATCTGATACTGTCCATGAAGGCCTGAAAAATCAGGCCTTTTCGTTTTTCTGTTGTCCAATAGAATCCAGTAATATATGATAAAATCCTAAAGGTTTGGGGGTATGTATAGGGGTATTCGGCCCTTCCCCCAACAGAGATACCCCCAAAAAAACCAAAAAAGGAGGGAAACCCTATGCCTAAAAGGATTACGCCACTTTCCGACACCAAGGTTAGAACGATCAAGCCGGCAGGAAAACCCCAGAAATTTTTTGACGGCGGGGGGCTTTTTCTTCTGGTCACTCCGACTGGCGGCAAGCTTTGGCGGCTCAAGTATCGTTTTGGGGGTACGGAGAAGCTCCTGTCCATTGGCGCATACCCCCAAACATCGCTTGCCGATGCCAGACAGAAGCGTGAGCAGGCAAGCGCCATGATCTGCAATGGTGTTGACCCCAGCGACAACAAGAAAGCACAGAAGGCGGCAGGCGCCCAAGAGACTGAGACCTTCGAGGTCATCGCCCGGGAGTGGCATGCTAAGTTTTCGGCGTCCTGGGCTGCCAGTCACAGCAACAAAATTATCCGGCGGTTCGAACTCTATGTCTTTCCCTGGTTGGGAGACAGACCGATCAAGTCCATCACGGCACTGGATCTGCTGACGGTACTTCGGAGAATTGAGGCCAAGGGCACCCTTGAGACGGCGCACCGGACCCAACAAATCTGCGGGCAGGTCTTCCGTTATGCCGTAGCCACCGGCAGGGCTGAGCGTGATCCATCCGGCGACCTTCGTGGCGCTATCCCCCCGGCCTCTGGTAAACACATGGCCACCATGACCGATCCGAAGGAAATTGCCGGCCTGCTGCGCTCCATTGACGATTACCGGGGCAGTATCGTTATCCGATGCGCACTGCAATTGGCGCCATTGTTTTTTGTTCGACCGGGTGAACTGCGGCATGCCGAGTGGTCAGAGTTCAATCTTGATGAGGCAGAATGGAGGATTCCGGCGGAGAAGATGAAGGCGGGCGTTATGCACATTGTCCCGTTATCAAGGCAAGTGCTGGATGTCCTGCGGGAGATTCACCCCTTGACCGGCCATGGCCGGTATGTCTTTCCAAGCCCCCGGACCGATTCCAGGCCGATGAGCAGCAACGCCATATTATCCGCTCTGCGGCGTATGGGATTTGCCAAGGATGAGATGAGCGGCCATGGATTCAGGAGCATGGCCAGCACGTTATTGAATGAACAGGGTTGGAACCGGGACGCAATCGAGCGGCAGCTCGCCCATGCTGAAAGAAACAGTGTGCGGGCGGCGTATAACTACGCAGAGTTCATGCCGGAGCGTAAAAAGATGATGCAGGCCTGGGCCGACTACCTGGAAGGGATTAAGTCCGGGGCCAAGATCATACAAATAAGGTCGGCGGCTGGGTGATCTGAATGTCTCCTGAGGAACGGCTCTGTTTAGTGGCCTTTTGAGAACTGATATCTCTGCTGCCAGGATAGCTGAAAAAGACGTTATGAAAAGATGGGGACTGTGTGCATCGCCGCCCTTGACGGAGCAATCGGTTAAGAAAATCTTTTGCGATGATAGGGGGTTATGTGGTATCAGTTCTCGTGTATCGAAAACTATCAAGATTATCGGATAACTAAATAGTATAGTGATTTCAGTTTTTTGATTGATTTTTCAGTAGGTTATAGGCTGAGGGTTGTTGCGATTGAGGGCGGAAGCTTTGCTGCCTTGAGGATGTTATAAGATAAAACTTTTTTGCTTCTTGTCCTTTACCTCAAACGAAGTGCCCTCTATCGATAGCGCTCCTCAGTCCGGCCGCAGGGCGCTAAGTCATTTTGGGAAAAGATGGACCGGCAATCCTTACGCATGCCAGAATATTTTTAATCTCAGGCCATTCTTCTTTTGAAGTGCCCTTCAGCCACATCTCGTAAAAGTATTAAGGAAAGACATGTCTGAACTGACCGAACAAGAGCGTAACGAATTGATCCGCCTGCTGCAGGCCGGAGAGCAGATACCCGCACAGTGGCGGGCAAAGCTGTTTCCCGGTGAATCGCAGCACGTGGAGATCGGCAAGGAATACCGGCTGGAGTATGCCGGTAAGATGAAGCGGGAGCAGGTGCTGGCGGAGACGCCGGCCGCGCCGTGGCAGCTGGTGCGCCGTTTTGCCGAGAACCGGCCTCATGACGACGGATGGCGCAATCTGCTGGTCTGGGGCGATAACCTCTTGGCACTGCGCGAACTGTTGGCCGACCAGCAGGGGCAGAACCGCTTCGGCACCCGAGGCAAGATCAAACTCATCTACATCGACCCCCCCTTTGCCACAAAACAGGATTTCATGAAGGACAAGGAGAAGGCGTATCGGGACAAGGTTATAGGGGCGCAGTTTATTGAGTTTTTGCGAAAACGGTTGGTCTTGCTTCGTGAATTGTTGGCTGATGATGGGGCAATTTATGTCCATTTGGATCAGAAGAAGGGGCATTACCTAAAAGCGGTATTGGACGAAGTTTTCGGTGAAGTATATTTCCAAAACGAAATTGTATGGAAGAGAACGCCTTTTGCAGGGAGCAGCAAAGCTCGGGCCGCAAAATATCCGATAAATCACGACAGCATATTTTTTTACACCAAGGGCGAGAACTACTTTTTCAAACATCAATATGAAGAGTATTCAACAGAATACAAGGCAAGATTTAAGTATAAGGACGATTATGGTTTTTATCGTAAAACCTCATTAAAAACATATTCAGCAGAAACAGAGGCTCGACTGCGTGAAGAAAATAAGTTTATAGAGCCTATAAAAAAAGGCGCCTACCCTTCCTATAAACAGTATTTACACGAGTCTAAAGGGAAACAAATTGAGGACATATGGATAGAACTTAATATTGACAATCCAATGGCATCAACACGTTCTATGTTTGATTATCCAACCATAAAACCAGAGCGGCTTTTAGAAAGAATAATATCAGCTTCATCTCAGAAAAATGACATCGTTTTAGACTGCTTTGCTGGCAGTGGAACTACACCGATCGTTGCAGAAAAACTTGGAAGGCGCTGGATTGCAATGGATTGCGGGAAATTGTCGATTTACATCATAGAGAAACGGCTTTTTTACCTCACAAATACTGTTGGTTCTCCAAAAACAGATAAGCGTTTATGTCATGAGCGAGTGGAAGACTGGAACGACCACCTAAAAAACCACCCCGGCCTCCTCCTCATTACCGAAAAAGCCAAAAAAGGCGAATGCGAGGTTACGCTTGAGCTGCTGGCTGACCTTGCCGCACTGATCGCAAAACACAATCTGTTCAAGAATGGCGCTCCCCTTTCCATTGCCTGCCCGGAAAAAAAGCTTCACATCCCACCCGCTCGGCTGGAAGAGGCTGACCCGGACAGCGGCCCCGGTGAAAAGTCCGTCATAGTTGATGGGCAGGAGTTCCGAATTTCCCTGATCGCGCCGAAAGAGAAGGCTGAAAAGGCCAAACCCCTGCCGCCTAAAGAATTCGCCCTTTACCGTGTCGGCCTTTACGATATGGAGGCCTTGCGGAATATGTCCTGGCAGGAATACCGCCCCTTTGTCCTCAAACTCTTTGGTGCCCGTGAAGATATCCACAGCCGCTATGGCATGCAGCTGGACGGCTACATCGGCACCCACTCGGCCCTTGTCTGGAACTACCCGGATCATCCCGCCTTGACCCTTGATTACGGCTATGCGGAAAACCTGCAGCAGATTCTGCGCGGCAGGAAGGGGGAACGGTTTTATGTTATTGCGCCGACGGTTGCCATGGATTTTGCCGAGGATGAGATCGAGCTTGGCGGTGCGACCTATGTCTTTCTCAAGGTGCCGATCTCCGTCATCATGCGGCTGATCCAGCAGCACGAGCCGGGTGCTCTCAAGCAGCCGATGCGAGAGGCGGACGTGAACGAGGTGATCGACGCCATAGGTTTTGACTTTATCTCCCAGCCGCTGGTGCAACACAAGTCACGGAAGGGGAGCCGGGACGGGGGGATGTTTCCTGAACTTGTGGTGGAGTTGAGCGAATTTCGTTCCAGGACCTTGACCACCGATCCGGAGGATTTTGCTAATTTCGAGACCTTCTCCATGGCCATGGTTGACTGCAATTATGACGGTGATGTCTTCCGCCTTGATCAGGTTTTCTGGGGCGAGGAACTGTTGAAAGAGGCGGGGGGGCTGGAAAAAGCCAAGGCACTGGAGATCCGTATTCCGGAGAAGGCGCTGAAAGGAGAGAAAATGATGCTCATCCTCTGTGATCGTTACGGGAATGAAAAGACGCTGGTTTTTGACAAGGGGGATTTTCAATGAGTGTTACGTACCGCATCAGTGATCAGATCCTGAAACTGGATGATGCCACTACCGCCCCCGAGGAGGTGGTGCATAAGTACGATGCTTTCCTGAACCTGCTTGCCACGGAAGATTATGCATATCAGCGCAGCGCCCTCCGCGAAATCCTCCGGTTTTTTGTTTCTGCAAAGTATCCGGATCTGGAGCGGCTGGCACGGGAAAACTGGAACAGCAGACCGGTGCTGGCTCAGCGCCATGCCTCTATTGACGCTTTGCTGGGAAAAATGCCCCTGCGTGATCGGAAAGCGGCCAGTATTGATATTGCCACCGGTGGTGGGAAAAGTTTTTTGATGTATGGCCTTGCCGCCATTGCCCTGGCTGAAGGGCTGGTGGACCGGGTGCTGGTGCTCTGCCCGTCCCTGACCATTGAAGAAGGTCTGCTGGAAAAGTTTAACACGCTCGCCGGCAATCAGAATCTGACGGCGATCATGAAGGAGCTGGGCGCTGTCGTGGCCATACCCGGGATCAAGCGGGGGAATGAAACGATCCAGTCGGGTGATATCTGCATTGAAAATATCCATGCGGTCTATAGCAATGCCGGTTCTTCCATTGCCGACAGCTTCAAGGGGCACGGGGCGCGGACATTGGTGTTGAACGATGAGGCGCACCATTTGTTCAGCCCCGACGACAGTGACGAATCGTCCATGAAAAAGTGGCTGCAGTTCCTGGTCAGCCCTGAGTACGGTTTCCGCTATGTGATCAATGTCACAGGCACGCCTTACATCGGAAACGACTATTTCCCGGACGTAATCTATCGGTTCGGGTTGAAGCAGGCCATTGAGGCGAAGGTCATCAAAAAGCCTGATTATGTGCTGACAGAAACCCATAAAAAACAGAGCTGGGACAAGATATACGCTGTTCATGAAAAAAACAGGCAGGAGTATGGCGCCAAACTTCGCCCCATTTCCATCGTCATCACCAGGGATATTGCCGAATGCGTGGAGCAGTGGAAGCTGCTGGTGGATTATCTGGTAAAGAAGGAGGGTGTTACCCGCGCCGAGGCGGAGAAGAAGGCAATCTGGGTTACTTCCGGCATTCCTTCGGCCAAGGCGTCCAAGGCGCGAGTGGAAGCGGCCTACCGTCCGCGAGACAGCAAGGACTCTCCCGAAAAAAGGCGCAAGGAAAATCTGGCGACGTTAAAAAACGTGGACGATCCGGTCAGCCCGGTGGAGTGGATCGTTTCTGTCAGCATGCTGACCGAGGGGTGGGATGTAAAAAATGTTTTTCAGATTGTGCCCCATGATTCACGGGCCTTCGGCTCCAAGCTTCTCATTGCCCAGGTTCTCGGGCGCGGTCTGCGCGTACCCTCGTCTCTGGAGACGCAACCGCTGGTGAAGGTGACAAACCACGAGGCATGGACCGATGAAATCGCCAACCTGCTCAAAGATGTGCTTGAGGTGGACAATACCTTGTCCTGGGGGTTTGACAATAGAAGGGAGGCGTTCGTTTTTCCACTCCACAACCTGAGCTATGAGCTGACCGAACAGACGGTGGAAACCAAGCGGCAGAAGGCTGTTGCAATCAAACTGGTTCTCAAGCCCCAGAGCCGCAAGAGCACCGAATATGTCACCTTTTCCGAAAGCGGCATGCTATCAATGGATGTGCTGCATAACGATATTGTTGAAATCGACTACGCGGCAAGTATGCTGCATGATTTTATCTCAGCCAAGGACAAGTACATCGGAGAACAATGGTCGATCAGCCGGATCAGAAAGCTGATCAAGGAGGCGCTCCAGGCAGGCGGTTACGATGACACCTTTTTAAGCCGGGAAAACCTCACCCTGGTACAGCAAGCCTTTGGTCCCTTGTTTCGTGACGTTGACAAGGAACATCCGCGCATGGCTCAAAAGGCGAAGGAGCTCGTTCGCGTCGATTACCGCGAGGCCATGCATCAATCTTTCTCGGAAAGCAAGGTCAGGGAGAGCGGCGCGATCTACTATGTGGACGGAGACGCCAACCCGTTCGACAAGGAAGAAACACATCTCTGGGATCAGTACTGCAAGTGGGTGAAGGCAGCCAAGGAATTGGGAGATGACACACCTGTTAACATCCTCGAGATCGTCCGGTGCTTACATACAGTCGATGTTACCAAATTCAAGACTCCCATTAACGCGCTGTATGCCAGCCATAAGCCAGAGCGGCAGTTCTGCGACCTGTTGTTCGTGAACAGCGAGTTTATCGAGGCATTCATCAAACCGCCGGATCGGGGGTGCTACTCCTTCCCCTACTCTTATAAGCCTGCCAGGACCGGCAAAAGCCACCCGGTCAATGAATTCTTCAATCCAGACTTTTTTATTCGCGTCAAGGAATCCGATGATGTGCTGGTTGTGGAGATCAAACAGGACGGCGACGATTCCAACCGAAACAAGGCCAAGTTTCGTGATGGCAAGGCCCACTTCGAGCGGTTGAATGTTGCTTTGAAAGAGTCGGGCGAACCGTGGAGGTATCACTTCTACTTTCTTTCTCCAGAGGATTATACGGGATTTTTCGACCGGATAAGGGACCGGAAATACACGGGATGGATTTCGAGCTTAATGGTTGAGTTAGGGGCTTGATTCTTCTTAAACCTTGGAGGGCACATGATGCAAGCGCAATTTATCCAACAGAGGCGGGGGCCGACGGGTGCGATGACCGAAGACGGCCAGCCGAAATGGTTTAATTCGTCGGTGAGTTTTCATAAGGGCAACTTGCAGCAGATCCGTTCCTTTGTGCCGGAATTTGAACGGCGGGCCTTTGCCCTTACCCAGCCGGGCAATGAACGTTCCCGGATAAATGAGCGGCTCGATACGATTGTCCGCAGACCGTTCGGGGATGACCACAGCTTCATCCCTGTCGGCGTGGTCTCCAAGGGATACGCCCTGGTGCCGCATCTGGCCGTGCTTGACGTGGCGGAAAAGGCTCTTGATGAAGCGAAGATTGCTCCCGAGGAAGTAAAGGCAGAACTGAACATCACCGAATACGGTGAGCGGATGGCCCTGAGTCTTTATTTGCCGGAGAAGTTTTCTTTCGATCCAGGTGACAACCATCCGCTTTCGATGCGCCTGGAGTGTTTTAATTCTGTGGACGGCAGCACCCGGTTCCGGGCATTGATGGGCTGGTTCCGCTTTGTTTGCAGCAATGGCATGGTTATCGGCGTCACCCGTTCCGATGTGCGGCGGCGGCATGTAGGGGATTTGGGCCTTGATGACGTGCAGGCGGTGTTGACTTCGGGTATTCAGGAATCGGAAAAAGAGCAGCAAAATTTTGAGCAATGGCGCAAGAAACCAATCACCCCGAATGGCCTTGTCCCCTGGGTCAACAAAGAGCTGAAAAAGGGCTGGGGTTTCAAGGCGGCGGCTCGGGTGTATCATATTTCCCGTACCGGGCATGATGCGGAAATTGTCGGACCTTACAAGGATAATACCCCGGCCACTATCCCAGTTTGTATGGCGAAAAGAGTGCCTGGAGCGCCGTCGGAATGCCGTAATCTTTATGATGTGAGCCAGTCGCTGGCCTGGCTGGCCAAGGAAAGAAGGGATGTGCAGGAACAGCTTGCCTGGCGGGAAGGCATTCATGATTTGCTCACGCCGCTGGTGCAGTGAATAAATACTTGAGACAGGAAAGACTATAATCATAATCAACCTTTCTGGAACGAAGTTGACAAGGTGACGCCGGATTTTTTTAGCAGGCGGACTGGCTCAAACGGTATGGTGCAGTGCAGGGTTAATGGATTATGCCAAAGTGGGCTTTGCCTGAACGGCTGGAACCAAAAGGATCGATCCTGATGGTTTGATTTTGTTGCATAAGGAGGGAAAACATGGCGCGGCACTATTTTTCCAAAGACTTTTTCCGTCAGATACCGAATGCCCTGCTTGCCCGCTACTTCCAGGGGCGGGGATTGTTTGTGGATATGGACTTTTCCACCATGAAGGAAACCAAGCCGGATGAGCTGTTTGCCGCCTGGCTGATTCTGCCTGATGACCTGCGCAATGGGATGGATGCGGAGTTTCGGGACATTTTCGACATGAGCTGCGAAAAGGGATTTCGGGCCATTATTGACGAGGCGAGCTGGCAGTTGCGGGAAACCCCGGACGCACTTACCTCTTTTGTTGAAATGCTGTCGGCTTTGCCCAATCATTATGAACGGGCGATGAACACCTTCCTGGATTACAATACTTTCTGGAGAGGGGCGACCCGTTTCTACCATGCGGATACGCTGCCATACTGGCGTAAGCGTAAAAATTTGTCGCATCAGACAGCAGCGGTGGACGAGGCCAGCATTCATCAGCTTGCAGAACTAGTCCGCAACTACTTTCATCACACCGAGGGCCGGGGCAAAAACTGCGTGGTGGAGCCTTTTTGCAGGGGCGATCTGGATTATTTTTTTGCTTATCCTGAAGACTATTCACAGCAAAGCATCGAATGGGTGAATGGCGAGTTTGACCGGCGGCCGCATAATCCCGCCTTTGAGGTTATTTATGTTTACTCGAAAACGGAGGGCTCGCTCGATCTGAACTTTCGCGGTTCCCATAAGGCCATTGAGCCCCTGCAGGGGATGTTCACAACGGCGATTCTCAAACTCGAAGAACTGCCGCCTGATCCAAAGGATGCGCGCATCTACGATCTGGCTCCGCTGCTTCAGAAGAGTTTTAATTTCCTCCCTGCGGTTGGCAGCGGTATCGAAAACGTGACCGTGAAGAAACTTCGGCTTTCTTCGCGGATGAAAAAAGGCGACCGCATTACGCTGGAAGCCGATGCGTCCGAAAATCCTGATGCCGTCTATGATTTGCTCGACCAGGTCCGAAAATCCATGCCGCTGAATATGTACAACGTCACCCAGGTGGAGCTTGCGGCTTCGATTGTGGTGGACGCGGACAAGCCGGCAAAGCGGGTGACGATCCGCATTACCCATCCCAACTCCTGCTCGCTCAAGTACGACGAGATAGGTCTGAAACTGCGCGACATGCTGGAAGCATCCGGAATCGAACCCAAGGAACTGGAAGAAAGTGCCGAGGCACTTGTGCCGGTTGAAGCGTGATGCCTCAAGCCGCACTGATCGAGCTATTGGGGCGCGTGGGTGCCAGCCAGGGCGGTGCGGTTCTGGTCAATGGCGAAGAGTTGAGCCAATGGCCGAGCGAAGCTGTTAAGGCCATGAAATCACAGCGGCTGATTGCGAAGGCGCGCCCGGCCGCCAGCGTTATATGCCCAGGGTGCGAGCGCGATTGTGTGATGCCGGTGCACACCCTGCCCGCAACGGCAGGTGCCCCGGCATCGTTCATCGTCTGTGACAAGCGGTGTGATATCAACCGGGTTCAGGTTCCCATCGAACGGTTGAACCAGTGGCAGTGTAGCCCAGATTCCGTGTGCGGGTTTGTGTCGGCCAGCCTTGGGTTACGCCGCAGCGACAAGCAAGGGGATAGCGCTGGTTTGTGGGAGATTGGAATTGCCTTCGGAAACAAGCGAAGCCAGATGCTCTGTCTGCAAGGCAACGGCGTGTTGGTCTTGGTCGCTGGAAGCAATATGGTGCCCTTGGCTGAGTTGATTAAATATCACGACGGCGCATATTCTCTTGATGGCGCCATGATCCGCCGGCTGGTAGATGCCGCGACCACGGCAGATAACCGCTATACGCCAAGCAACGCCAAGCGCGAAGTGCGCAAACTGGATACACAAGCTATGTACGAAAGTTGGAAAAAAGCCTACCGCAACCTGAGGAAAAAACGCCGGGACATGTCCGATGTCTGGTACTCGCAACAGATTGCCAGGACGGACGTTGCCCATGGCCGTGATGCTGAAACCATCCGTAAACATATGAAGAAATAAAAAAGTTGGGCGGAATTTTTTCGCCCAAATCCACCACCTGACAACCGTTCGATTTTTAGCGATCCTCCGCGCTCTAACCTGCGTTTCACCAACCCCGGCGTAGCCGTCCCCAAAAAACTCAACAATCTGAATTATATGGAAATATCTCAGTAAACCTGAGCCTTGTCCGGGTATTGTACCGCCCAAATCGCCCAATTATGCTTCGTCTTAACAATCCACTACCATTTAAGGAGATTTTAAGATGACGCATACCATGCTGAGGATTCCTACCGTTAAAATTCAATCCGGGCTTTCCCGTTCCACGATCTATCTGCGCATTGCTCAAGGGCTATGGACAAAGCCGGTGAGCCTCGGGGCGCGGGCGGTGGGGTGGCCCTCCGACGAAGTAGCGGCGATCAACGCGGCACGCATTGCCGGGAAAACCGACGAAGAAGTTCGAGCCCTGGTTGCGAAGCTGGAAGCGGCTCGCAAAGCAGCGAAATAAGGGGGTGGCAATGAACGTGTCTGAGACAGTTTTTCCGCACGGTGCGGTGAAAACCGACATAACCGATGAAACCTACCTTGTCGGCAATGGTGAATTTCTGCTGGCAGTTTTTGGTGAAGATCTTGAAGCGGCGAGGCCGTTGGTGGTCAGCTTCACGGGCAACCCCGCAAGCGTACCCGGAAAGAAATGGTCCGGCAGACCGTGGCAGGGCAGTGCCGACATGACAGCCGCCCTGCGGGCGGACGCCAATAATTATTTCAGCCTGGCGGTATTCAAGTCTGACGAGTCTGGGCAATATCGACGGCTGAAGACTCGCTTTCATGCCCTCCATGCGGTGATGCTTGATGATGTGGGCAGTAAGGTTTCCATGGAGCGACTGACTTTGCGGCCGTCATGGTTGTTGGAAACATCTTCGGGGAACTGTCAGGCTGGGTATCTGCTTCGTGAACCCCTCACCGACGGACTTATTGCGGACCGCCTGATGAATGCCATTATCGCTGCCGGCTTGTGCGATCCTGGTGCCAATGGGCCAAGGGCACGGCTGGCAAGGCTGCCGGTGGCGGCTAACGGCAAACATACACCGCCGTTTGCATGCCGAATGCTGGCGTGGTCTCCCGAGTTACGTTATTCGGTTGAGGATCTGGTGGATGGCCTTCAACTCGAAATGGCGCGGGCGGAGCGATCCAGGCGGCAGGGAATGTGTCCGGCGCAGGAGCGCCCGGCCGATGGCGATCCTGTGTGGATTCCGCGCCCGGACGAAAATGCGGTCCTGGTCGCACTGCGCAACCGTGGCCTTTATAAGGTGCCTTTGGGTGAGGGTAAACACGACATCACCTGTCCCTGGGTAAAAGAGCACACGGGGCAAACGGACGGTGGCACGGCCTACTTCGAGCCAGACGACCGCTGGCCTGTCGGTGGCTTCAAGTGTCAACACGGCCACTGTGTCGACCGGCATATCCGCGATTTATTGAGGGTGCTCGACATCGAGGCCAGTGCGGCGCGTATGAAGCCGACTATTCGCGTCATGGCGGGGGAAATGAATCGTGTGGTGGATGCGGCCGAGCGAGAACTGGCACACTCGGGCAGACACTACCAGCGCGGCGGGCTGATTGTGATCGTGGTGACAGACCCCGGCACCCGCGAAACCCGTGTGGATAACATCAGCCAACCGGCCTTGGTGCGGGCGTTGTCGGGTGCTGTGACCTGGGAACGCTTTGATGGCCGTAGCAAGGATTGGGTGCGTAGCGACCCTCCAGCCCGTCATACCTCCGTGCTGTTCGATTCGGCCAGCTATCCGCATTTGCCGGTATTAAACGGCCTGGCGCGTCAGCCGTATTTGCGACCCGATGGCAGCTTGATGACAGCGGCGGGTTATGATCCGGCTACCGGCATGTTCGGTGTTTTCGATGCGCGGGCGTTCTGTGTCCCTGAGACCCCGACTCGTTCACAGGCCAAAGCGGCACTGACGCTATTGAAAGATTTGCTCGTGGAGTTCAGTTTCGCCAGTGAATCTGATCTGGCGGCCTCCCTGGTGGCGATGCTTTCCGCCACCATCCGGCCCAGCCTCGCCCATGCGCCGATGTTCCATGTCCGGGCGCACATGGTCGGCTCCGGCAAGTCCTACTTATGTGAATTGATTGCGGCCTTTGCAACCCCACAGCGCAGTACTCCATCCACCTTTCCGGCTGACGACGAGGAGTGCAGAAAGATGCTGCTCGCCGGGCTGATGCTGTCGCCGGCCGTGGTCGAGTTCGACAATCTTACCGGCGATCTGCTGGCACACAAGAGCCTGTGTACGGTGCTGACTTCGGAGTTCATGAGCGGCCGCATTCTGGGTGTTTCCAAGACCGCCACCGTCAGTACGCGCACTTTGTTTCTTTCCAGCGGCAATAACGTCGGACCGGTTCAGGATATGACACGGCGCTGTATATCAATCCTCCTTAATCCTGGCTGCGAGACACCGGCGGCCCGAAGTTTCACGCGACCTGATCTGGTGCGCGAAGTATTGCGGGAACGAGGGCGCTATGTTTCGGCAGCCTTGACCATTGTGCGCGCATGGATCGTCGCTGGCAGGCCGAAGACCATCTGCAAGTCGCTTGCGGGGTATGGCGACTGGTCGGACCTTTGCCGGCAGCCGCTTTTGTGGCTTAACTGCGCCGACCCGACCGTATCTGTGTTTGAGGCAATGTCAGATGACCCGGATCGGGAGACGTTAGGACGCCTGCTGACGGCCTGGCAATCGGTATTCGGTAAGACACCGGCCATGGTGCGAGACGCCGTGAAGCAGGCGTTGGAATCCTATGATGAGCATGTTGATTTGCGTGAGGTTCTTCGCGACATTGCCGACGAGCGGGGTGAAATGAACCGCCGGAAGTTGGGGTGGTGGATCAGGCGACACTCTGGCCGCATTGTCGAAGGCCGGCGTTTTGTCCGCGCCAGCGGTAACCGTTCGGCGGAGGCATGGCAGGTGGAGGTTGTGGAATCGGTTTTGCCGGTTTCATCGGTTTCCATTCTGTCGAACGGGAAAAGTGTCAACGGAGTTCGGGGAGGTAAACGATGAGAAAACGCCATCCCAACCACCGCCTTGTTAAAATTCACCGCAGCTACACGGTAGAAGAAATCGCTAATTTATTCGGTATTCATAAAAATACCGTCCGCCGATGGGTCAAGACCGGACTTGCAACCAGCGATGACAAACGCCCCATGCTGATTCTCGGTCATGAGCTGGCGGCATTTCTTCAGGCTCGCCGGGTAAAAAATAAGCAACCCTGCAGGCCGGGGGAAATCTATTGCGTTCGATGTCGCGCTCCGAAATTTCCTGCGGGCGACATGGCAGAATATTCACCCATTACCGAGAAGTTTGGCAATCTGATAGCGATTTGTCCGGACTGCAATTCCATCATGAACCGGCGTGTCAGTCTGGCCAAAATCTGGCAAGTCCGGGGAAAAATGGACATCACGTTTCCGCAAGCAATACAACACATAGTCAGTAGCCCGAGGCAGGACGTTCAGGACCTTCAGTCCACCATCGGGCAAGTCGGGGCGCAGGCAAAAGAGAACCGTGGTATTCAGGAGAAAAAACAACTCTCAGAGGCAGCTTATAAATTGTATCAGAGCAATAATTTTACCCCTGAAGGTTTACAGCAGTTCGCGCAGGCCAACGGATACGATAACAATGTGATGATGAAGCTGGTCCCCCTGATCCGTGAGTTTAAAACTTGGAAGGATAAAGGGGCGCTGGATAAACTTGACGCTACCCAAAAGGCACGGACGTTTGAATCTGATCAAGCTTTGAATGCCTTACGGATGGAAAATGCAAAGCTTCAGCAGGAGACAGTGAAGCTCAACCAGATTGCGGCAGAGCGCGAGGCAAAAGGTATTTTGACCAAGGCTGAACAGGCAAAAATCGACCGGGACATTGCCGAACATAAAAAGAAAATTGCCTATTATGATTCATTGATTGCCAAGTCTCAGAATGGCGGTACAGCCAATACCCCTACCGCAGCAGAAAAAAAGCTCACAGAGACCAACGCCAGAAAAGACCTCGAGGCAAAGCTCACAGCAGCAGGCTTTCCGCTGGATGAATTTGGAACAACCATAATCCCGTCGGATAAAGACGGGGTTATTGATCCGAAGTTTAAAGCTATTTTAAACAGCAGCGGGTTTAATATTTATCCAAGTGATGCACAAAAAACCGAATCAAATTTGTTCTTCAAGGATAAGTGGGGCCGGGGGTATACCATCGGTAGCTATAAGGGGCAGGACGCGCAACCGGCCGATAGTGCAGCCGCAAACGAGGCAGCCACAAAAACCGACCCGGCCCTTATATTGGATAAAAACCAACTCGACAGCCTGACAGTCACGCCAGAGCAGACGCAAACCCCGGCTAAAACCGGCGCACTGTCAAACTTGAAGACTGAACCTACTGTCGAAACTCAGCAGCAGGACGCGGCGGTAAAAGCTAAAGACATGACCGGAAAGCGAATAAACCCGGAAACTCGAAAGCCTTATTCTTATGAGGAAAATCTGGAGTATGTCATGCAGGAGATGGGGATTTGGGACAAGGTGGCAGCGGCCAGAGAGCGGCTCAAGGCAAGGCAGAAATCCGGCATGGACAGGGTTAAGGCGCGGGCGATGACAGAAAAAGAGTTCGGGGTTAAACTTTAAAGAGGAGTAATTAATGGCGTTTTCATTCGCTCAGTTCAGGGCCGCAAATCCGCAGTTTGCCGATATGGATACTAACACTCTGGCGCAGGAGATCTACCGGAATAATCCAAGTATCGGGCAGCGGGGAATCAGTTTTGAGGGGTTTCTTGCTCAGACCGATTATCAGGAAGACGCAAAGGCAACAGCACCCCCGAGAGAGTCCCCGGGTTTTGGTGGTTCCGCTGTGCGCGGATTAGATGAGTTGCAGGGAACCGGGTACGGCATGTTAGGGCTCTTAGGTTCAGCAGCAGAGAAGACTATAGGAGTTGGCGCGGGCCTTCGTGATTGGGGGATGAAGGGCTATCAAAGGAACATGGCCGAGGCGCAGGAAAACGCGGCTACTGTTTCCTTTAAGGATCTGGCTGATGATTTTACTCTCGGCAAGTTTGGCACATGGTTAACTGAAACCGGCGGCTCTCTGGTTCCCTCAATGGTGGAGGCGGCAGTTGGCGTAGCAACCGGAACGGGCCTTGCAGGGATAGCCTTAAAAAAAGGTATTGCCAAAGGCAGCCAGAAATATTTGACCGAATCCGTTTTAAAAAAGAGCATCGAGAAAACCCTTGAAAAAGGAATTGCTACCGAAGCCGGTAAAAAGCTGGTCAGTGAAGTTGGCAAAGCTGAAGCCAAGAAACAGCTCAGAGACGAAGTAACCAAGGGTGTTATCAAGCGTTTCGGCGGGCAGGTCGGCATGGGTGCGGCAGTTCTCCCGATGGAGGCAGGCGGGAATTATGGTCAGCTCATGGATGAACATGGCGTAGATGCCCCATTCTCCTCTCTGGCTACAGGAACAGTTTCAACCGCCCTTGAATATCTTGGCGGTAATATCGGCTGGCTGGATAAGGTGATCCCCGGTGCAGGCGGCAAGATCATGCGGGCTATCAGCTCCAAAAACGGGAATCTGCTCAAACGTACCGCAAAAGAGATCGCTACAAGCATGCCTGCTGAAATGGGCCAGGAAGCTGGCCAGGGCCTTATGTCCATCCTGAATACCGTTGCCAATACCGACGAGAAGCTTTTCACAGAAAAGAATATGTGGGAGGTTCTTGAGAATGCGGCAGCCGGTGGCGTGGGCGGCGGCTTTGGTGGTGTGGCACAAGGGCTTACTTCTTCCCGGCAAACGGCAGAACCTAAAATAGATCCAGTGCAACCCGCAACCGAACCCGTTCCGCTACGTCCGTCTGGTTCAACGGCCTCCAGCCCAACAGGTAAACTATTTTCTTTAAATGCCATTGCCCGGAAAATAGCCAACGAGGACGCCGGTATCCGTCCAAGAAGCGAGATAGCCGAATATGGTCAAGCCAGCGGTGAACTCGGCCTTGAGCCAAATATGCCAAACGCACCGGGGCAATTTGGCTATCCCGAGATTGAAGGCCAGCAAAACAAAGCTATGCCCCAACGTCCCACAGCATTCAAAGCTATGCCCCAACGTCCCACAGCATTTCATGGCGAAGTTGATCGTCTGGCGCAGATGCCAACTCCCGCCTTTATTCAGGACGCCAGGGCTAAGATAGATCTCGAAGAGGAACAAGCCGGATACAGAGACCGACGCTCAGAAGACCGGATGACCGTTGAAAAACTTCGAGATATTAAGCTTACGGCCATTGATGCGGCAAGACGGTTGAATATTGCCAAGATTCCGTATCGTAACACGCAACTGACCGAACAGGAAACCGCAGAGCTTGAACAGATTATCAAAGCGGCGGAACAAGCAGAGGCGGATTTTCTCCGGGCTCCGGGCAGTCAGACGCCGCACGAAGAACAAAACCGTGGATTTGCTCAAGATATCCTAAACCCGCTTAAAAGGGCCGGCTCTTGGGAGATGCCCACTGTAGAGATGTCAACGATAGGCCAAGCTCAACCCGGCCTATTAAACACCCTGCAAACCGCACCAAACCAAGGGGCCACTATCCCGATGTCCCCTTCAGCACCCCAAGCCCCATATGATCCATTGATTGACGAGGCCCGGCCTTCAGTGGTTGAAATGCCACTGGAAGAACCGGCACAAACCCAACAACCAGTAAAAGCAGAACCCACTCAAACCAAAAAACAAAAAGCCGAGGCAGACTACAACACATTCGTAGGCACCCTTTCAGATGAACAAATCCAGTCCGTAAAAGGCCTGATCGTTGAAAATCCATCGTCACCCGGTAGCCAAAAGCTCAAAATCCAAAAGGCACTGGCGAAGGTCAAAACCAAACCCTCAGTAGAGGAAAGATTCACCAAGGCCATTTCCGCCCTTCAGACCAAAGAGGGCAAAGTCGATCTAAAAAAACTTCATGCAAAGGCGTTTATTCCGAAAGAGGATTTTACCAGACTTGTTTCAACCCTCACCGCAGAGGGCAAAATCGTTTCGGTAGACAAAAACACTGTCACCTACCAACCTGAAGGCTCTAAACCCGCTGATACCAAGGCTTTACAGGCCGACTCTCTGAGAGGCTCTACATTGGACGATCAGGGGGCGGGTAAGGTGGTAGGTCGGGTGGAAAATGCTGTAGAGGCTGAAATTACTCCGAAAACCGAACCAGCCACAAAAGCACCGGAGAAAAGTTCCGACCCTTGGGAGATGACGCGAGAGGAGATCCTTCAAGAGGCCATGGCCCATAATGAGGCATTTCTTGGCGGCGGTTTATCGAGCGAGGAGTTTAGCAGCAGAGGCGAAAGAAAATCTTTGCTTAGGAAGGAATGGGCCAAACGGTTTGAAGACGAAAGTCTTGATGAGGCAGCAAAAAAATATGCCCCTGTTCGGCGCGTAAAAGAAATACAAAAAGATATAGCTGCACTGCAAAAACGAATTGATAAGATAAACGAAAATAGAAAAGCCCCTCTCAGCGGCGGGACAAGAGCCAAAACGACAACCGCGAATGCAAATGCAGGCAAGCTGATAGATAATTTGAAGGTGTTGAAACAAGAGCTTCTGGAAGCTGAGAATCAGCTCAAATCCGATCAGCCAAGCGACGATAGACAGGCCAAGAAAATTGACCAACAACCAATGCTCAACTCCCTAAATCCCACTGGAGGTATTTTTGAGGGGTATACTCCACAGGTAAGAATGACCGCTAAGCTTGGAGATAATATTACGACGCTTGATAAAACGTCGGGAAAATCTCCAGATGAAATGATAACGATTTATAGGGGCGCTCCAAAAACACAAAAGAGTATAAATGCTGGTGATTATGTTACTACAAATTTGCAGCTTGCCAAAGATTATGGTGGCGGAAAAGTAATATCCCTAAAAGTAAAAATGTCTGATGTTCTTGACGATAGAACAGAACCATTGGGAGAAGAATATATTTACAGACCTGTTTCAGCCAAAACGGAGACGGCTGAGACGCCTTCAGCTAAACCTGGCAAGATAACAACTCTCCCGACCGAATCATTAAGCGTCGATCCGGAACGGTTCCAATATAAACGGTATATGGGTCAGGGTGGGGCCGGGTCTAAATTGCGGGAAGTGAAAAAATATAATCCTGAGTTGGGCGGGATTATATCGGTGTGGAAAGATCCTGCTGACGGTAAAACCTATGTTGTAAACGGGCATCATCGGTATGAATTGGCCTCAAGAGCTGGATACCCGGAGCTTGTTGTCAGATATTTGGATGCGAAAACGGCAGAACAGGCAAAGCTCAAGGGCGCACTGATTAACATCGCTGAAGGGCAGGGAAGTCCAGAGGATGCGGCGGTTGTATTCCGTAAATCCGATATGACTCCGGAAAAACTTCAACAAAAATATGGCGTATCAGTTAAGGGTGAGATTGCAAAGCAGGGAATGGGCCTGTCTCAGCTGGACGAGTCTATCTTTAAAAAGGTTGAAGTTGGAGATTTGCCCCGCGCCTGGGGAGTTATTATCGGGGAGAAGTTGCCGGATCACGAGGCACAAAAGGCATTGGTTCAACTACTTGAAAAGGAATCCAAGCGTCGAAAGAATATCAGCACAAGTCTTATTGAGCAGTTGATTAACGATGTGGCGGGAGTTGAAACAAAGGCAGAGGTGCAGGCTTCATTGTTTGGCGATGTGATAAAAACAAGGCCACTGCTTATGGAACGTGCCGAACTCAGGGACTATGCAATTAAAACCCTGTCAGCAGATAAGCGATTGTTTGGCGTGGCTGGCGATTCCTCAAAAGGAAAGCGTTTACAACAGGCGGGAAATAGGCTAAACTTAAAAAAAAATAAACAAATATCAGAAAACGCCGGGAAAACTGCCGACATTATAAACCGACTGTCCGGGCACAAAGGGCCGGTAAGCGATGCGCTGAACCAGCACGCAAAGGAGTTGTCAGATGCAAAATCAATCTCAGAAAAAAACGCCGTCAAATCCAGATTCCTCGAAGCGGTCAGAGGCGCCGCCGAGATGGAAATCGGAGGAAGAACAGGACGAGTTTCTGAAGGAAATAACCGATATGATAGAGGACGGGAGTTTGATTCCGGAACCCCCGAAGGACTTGCCGAACCAATAGACCTGTTCGGGAATACTGCCCCGGGCCAGCAGAATTTATTCGGAGATGAGAGTGGAAAACAGCAAAAACCAAAACAAGCCAGTGCCAGGCGGGGAGGGAAACAGCCTCTCCGCCAAAAGCAACGTAGTTTATTTGTCGAACCGGCAGAAGCGATCCAACCGGAATTGTTCCCGGCCTTCTTTGAAAAACGGAAGCCAGTGTTCAAGCCTGCTCCGGTTCCCCGTAATTTACAGGCTCCCGGCAGAACCCGAATGGCTACTACCGGATACATCGGACATAACAGCCTTGTGGCAAAAAACGCCGCCGAAGTCGCCTCTCTCTTAGCTCACATCCGTAAATCCGCACAAGAACACGTTTTTACCGTCACCACAGATAAAAACGGAACCATCCTTGAAATCCATAGATATTCAAAGGGGCTGAGAAATAGTTCACAGATCAGTCCGATTGAACTTGCTGGACATGTTTTGAATGTGCCAGGGGCAAGCAAGACTTATTTTGTCCATAACCATCCGTCAGAAAATCCGAAGCCGAGTAACGAAGATGTGTCTATGGTGGATAAAATCGGGCATATCTTAAAGACGCGGGATATCGAGCTTGAGGCACTTGTTATTGCTGGGCAAAAATACAGAGACATCACGTCATGGATGAACAACTCAGATGAGGCCATCCCTCCAAACGCTCGTACCGTAAAGCTCCCGGTTAAAGAACGGTTTTTGGTCAGCAAGAAAAACAATATATCTATAAACAACCCCGATAAAGCCACCGCCGCATTTCAGAAGCATGAGGCTAAAGACGGGATTTTGTTTTTAGACTCACAGCTTCACGAGGTGGGTTTTATGCCGTGGCCTGCCGGGGAATCCAAAAAAACTGCAACCGGGGATATCATCGCAGCGTTAGAAAAAGCCAACGCCCATACATATATTTTAAAATCCGACAAGCCGTTAACCTCAACCGATAGAGGCGCGTATGTTGAAAATCTTATTGCAGATTTAAGGGTAATGGGGATCAACCCTCTTGATATTGTTGAGCAAGGGATCTCATTTCAGGACAGCGGCAGGATAGACTTTATCGGCAGAGAGCGTAACGCGAATTTTGACGGATTGCTGTCTGAGGATATTCTTTATTCCTATGTAGGCCAAAAATCCAAAACCGCTGATAAATCCGCCCTTGCCCAGGCTGTTGAGATGGAACAGGCCGGGGAGGATATGGAGGCTATCCGGCAGGAGACCGGATGGTTTTTGGGTATGGATGATTTTTGGCGGTACGAAATAGATGATTCTAAAATGAAGATAGATTTTGGAATTAAACCGCATGGTGGGTATGCTATTGGCGTAGGGCTTGAGGCTAAACGTCAGAAGCTTGACCGCCCCTTGAAGCTGCCGGATATTTTAGAGCATAAGGAGCTTTTTAAGGCATATCCGTTCTTATCTGATGTCGGTGTTTCGGATCGGCAGATGACGGACAGGTCTGGCGAATGGAATGAAAAGGGCAACGGAATAATATGGTTAAATACAGATCTACATTATTACGAAAATGCAGAAGCGGTACTGCTCCATGAAATCCAGCACGCCATTCAGGGTTATGAAGGGTTTGCTTCTGGGGGGAGCCCAGAGGAAGCGTATCAAGGCACGGAGCGGGCAGATTATATCCAAGAGACTTTTAAAAGGCTAAGAAAAAATCCAGGCAATAAAGAATATTCAGACAGCGAAGTAAGAAAGCATGCTGAAAAAATAGTTGATTCAGAGCATGGTAGAATGAAGCATTACAAGCATCTTGCCGGAGAAATAGAATCAAGAGACACATCTGCAAGGATGGGTTTAACCGCAGAGCAACGAAAGCAAACCGCCCCGTATTCGTCTCAAGGTATCTCAAAACAAGACGCCATCATCAAATTTAAATCTGACGGCACCTCAATGTCAACTCAACTGACCGCCGCAATAACCAAAGCAGCCATAAAATCCATGCCAATAGCCAAAACATGGAAGATCACCGAGAAAGACGGCAAGCTCTACATCCAAACCCGAAAAGGCTACGGTTTCACCATCGAGGCCGTGGATTCAGTAACAGAAAACAAAATCGCCTTTCGTGCCGGTTACGGACGCGCCAAACGAGCCGATGAGGTCATAGAAGGCGCTTATCAACACGACAATAGAAGCATAAGCATTGTAAAGGGAGTAGGCGACAAATGGACAGTGGGCCATGAATTTACCCATTTTCTTGAGAAGTCCGGTATTTTATCCCCGTTCGACGTAAAAGCGTTGGAACAGCGCATTAAAGCCCTGACCAAGCAAGGCAAATTCAAACCCGAATCAGAAACGAATATCGGCGGTGAAGAAGACCGGGCGCGGTTTGTTGCATCGGCATTGTATGACCGTGGGCAGCCGGGTGTAATCCGAAACATCATGCGGCGGATCGCTGATATTATTGACGGGTTTGTTAATCTGTTCAAGAGGACTTCGCGCGGGGTGATTCGAGATATTGAATCTGGACGGATCATGGATTCCAAGGGCGGTGTAGCTGTGGGCGGTACTGCTGTGGCATATCAAGTCTCCGGCTGGCATGGAAGCCCAAACGATATAACCAAATCCAAAGAGGGCAAGTTCTCTACCAATCATATTGGAGAAGGTGAGGGCAATCAGGCTTTCGGATGGGGATTATATTATACGGAGTCCGAAGCTGTTGCTCGTGGGTATGCGGATACGCTTGGTGGGAACAAATATTATTTTGATAATAAGGAGCTTAAAGCTATTGTCCGAAAATATATACCGGGTGCAACAACAAGCGATGTGGCTCAAATAGCCAGTGTTTTTAAAGACGGCATACCCCGAAAGCATATAGCCTATAGGAGCACAGCTGCAAGGCAGGCGTTAAGTAATGCCGAGATAAATAAAATGGCAGATGAAATAGAGGCGCTTCCTGGCGCCCGTAACCTCTACAAAGTCACCATCAACAAAGGCAAGCAGGAGAGTGAATATACTTTTTTGGATTGGGATAAGCCGTTTCCTGCTGATAAAATAGACGCCGTAAAAAGCGAGTTGCAGAAAGCCGATCTACCGCCTGAAATGCACGGGGTATGGACGTCTAAAAGTTTTAACACCGGGAGGGCGATTTATCATAAAATTACGGGGCTTTTTATGGACGGGGAAACGTCTGAAACTGAGGCCGAGAAGCAAGCGTCATTGCTCCTGCTAAGAGCAGGCATAGACGGAATCCGCTACCCAGTAGGCTCCCTTTCCGGCATGAAATCAGACAAGCACAATTATGTGGTGTTTGACGAAAATGCGGTTACTGTTGAGGAGCATATCCAATACTCAACAAGAAACATAACCCCAGCCCTAAGCCTGCTATCCGACCTGAAAGCCAAACACCCATCAAGCCGGGTAATCCAGATCGTACAAGGTCATATCGACAACGGCGGGATGCGATACCTCAAGCGTGACGTTCAAGAGGGTGCCTTTGACGGCCTGCTTCGACCTGAAGAAATCAAGATTCTAACCTCCGTGGCCGATTCAGACAAAGACCTTGCCAAGTATCGGGCGATGGACCCGGTTCAGTATTCAGTCCGGGCGCTGGAAAAAGAGCGGATGGGGGAGGATAAAATTGGATGGTGGGATATGGTAAAAGGCATATTCACCGATACCGCAGACCGATACCAAGAGGGCAAAACAGACTTTTCAGCAGCTTCAAAGATTTTCTCTCCCCCGCTTCATCACTTTGACAAGATTGAGGCGGGCGGCCGGATGTATAAGCACACTGTCGGCTCCAAGGATGATTTTTACCTTAAAACTGATGAGATGTTTGCTGACGGGCAGGGCGGTTCATACTATGGAGATATGGAAGCCCTTGCCAAGGCCAATCCTAAAGAGTTTAAAAAGCTCAATCAGCGTTGGGTGGACGATGATATGAACGGTAACGGGTACGGAATGCGGTACTCTGACGGCAAATGGCGCGTGTTTGGCAAGAATAAAAAACAGGTAGCCGAGTTTGACTCTGAAGAAGAAGCCCACTCCTTCCGCCGCGGCAAAGAGCTTGAAGACCTTCGAGAGGAAGGCTATTCAGAGGATGCTATTAAAGTCCATGCCGGGAAGAACACTATTCTTGACCGCGGCTTTGAAACCCTGATGAAACCCATGCGGGATCTGATCGCCAGAGCCAAAGAGGAACTTGCAGAAAAACACCTGGGCGTTAAAAAAGGCGTCAATGGTAAATGGGTGGTTTACAACACGATGAACGGACAGCTCCAGGGCGGCAGTTTCGATTCTGAAGCCGAGGCGTGGGATTCGGTTCTGGATATGCCGGCAGTCATTGAGGAGGATAAAACCACCGGCCAGAAACGAGTCGGCTTTTCCGTGGCACTGGCTCAGATGGGCGATTTAAGGGGGCATTACTTCCCCAGGGTCAGAAAATCAGGGGCCTACGTTTTGACGGCTACCAAGAAAGGGGCAAACACTGAACGACATCATTTTGACATACCGGCAGGCGTGAAAATCGGCAACAGAATGATAAATCTTCCCGCACCGATGCAGATTAAAACCCGTCAGCTTGAAGCTAAAGGGTACAAGGTTACATGGAAGAAATCCGAGTCCATGCCTGAATCCATTTTTGATTTGATCGGACAGCGGTTGGGATTCTTTGAAATGATTAGCAAGGGTCTTGAGGGTGTGGGCGTGGATGCCATATCAACATTGCGGGATATGGGCCTTCAAGGGAAGTGGGTGGATAAGGAAGATTCGAGAGATTATATTTTAACCGGCGAATCTGCTTACCGGGAGCGGTATCTTGATATTTTTCAGGAGTTCGGGGGCAAGTTCCGCTATGTCGAGAGGCATATCCGAAACGGTAAAATCGGATACGGTGAATGGACCTTTGAGGATGCCAAAGGCGATATTGAGCAGAAAATCGCACAACGGATCTTCGAAGTTGAGGCAATCAACCCGGACTTTGTAGCGAAGTTTCAGACCGAAATAGCTACTCAAATCGGAAACATCTTCAAGGCCCGAGGCGCACGAAGTCACATGATACAGCGTTCTGAAGCTACCGGGAAAGATGTCGTTATCGGTTATGAGACTGATGCCATTCAATCTATCGGGCAATATATCCGGGGCATTGCGGCAGGTGAGGCAAAGCGGGATCTGGCTATTAACCTAATTAAGGATTTTACCGGCACTTGGGAAAGCTGGACTGAATACAAGGAACGAGCCGGAGAGGGCGCAGATTGGAACGATTACAAAGAGCTTTGCAATGAACGAAGGATTGACCCAACCCGGCAGAAAAACGCTCATAATGAGTTGTTGACGTTCATGAAAGACGTGTTAAGGAATCAGGAGCAGGTTGACCGGATCGTTGGAACTATGACCGGCGCGGCTGTACTGAAATACTTGGCCGGCAGAGTGGCGGCTCCCTTGGTGAACTTAACGGCGCTGCCAACGGCTCTGGTTGGAACCATGCACGGAATCGCTAATGTGCCCTTTGCTAAATCATTTGCAAACATCACACGGGCTATCAAGTTTTATCGCACCTATCGGTGGGGTGATAAAGAAACGCTCCCCGCAGATATTAAGCGGCTGTTTGAAGACATCGACAAAAAAGGCTGGTTGGTTGCGCAGTATGACCGGGAAGCCTTGACCGTACTCCACAGCAAAGTCGGCAGGGGATATAATAAACTCATTGATTTGGGCATGTCCATGTTCGCCGTCACTGAGCAAATCAACCGGGCGGCTTCCATTGCAGGAACCTATCTTTCTGTAAAAGATCAGATGGGCCATGACGAAGCGCTTGAACTTTCAAAGGAAGTTTCTGACAAGGCCAATGGTGAGTACTCCAAAGGTAATAGAATGCACTGGACCCGAGGCGGAGGGCTTGCGGCAAATAGTTGAGAGCACCAAACCCACCGTAAACAGTGTCTTGAGATAGGGGCTATAAAACCATGAAAAAGCACAGTGCAGATAATGAACGTATCAAGCGTAAATATTTTGCCTATTTAAAGGAAGCCAAGCGGCATAGTGAGCCAACCGTTGATGCGGCAGTCATATTTTGTAAATCCGGCATGACTCAGGAAAGGCTTCAGCAGAAATATGGCATATCGGTGAAAGGAGATATTGCAAAACAGGGCCTCGGGCTGTCCCGATTGGATGAGTTTATCTCAGCAAAAGGAAAGCGTTTACAGCAAGAAGGAAATGTATTAGCCTTAGAAAGAAATAAAAAGATATCAGAAAATGCTGGAAAAATTGCTGATATTATCAACCGCCTGGCCGGCCATATGGGGCCGATCAGCGATGCACTGAACCAGTACGCAAAGGAGTTGTCGGATGCAAAGTCAACAGCCGAAAAAAACGACATCACGACCCGTTTCCTACAGGCAGCAAGAAAAGCCGCTGAAATGGAAATCCAGGGAACATCAGCGCAGGTTTCTGAAAGAGATAACCGATATGATCGAGGACGGGAGTCTGATCCCGGAACCGCCGAAGGACTCGCAGAGCCGGTAGACCTGTTTGGTTCAGAGACTGGTTCAGCAAAAGCGCCCAAGACCGGAACGAAGAAAGAAAAGGCGTATTTTGAGGCTGGAGTTGGTGGAGATATAAAATTTTCCGTCAAATTCGTAAAGCCGTGGTCTGAAAATTTTCCCAATATCGCCGTCCACACAACTGCCGGCAGGGTTTCACAGCACGAAGATTACGCGGCGGCCAAGGCGGACGACTCAACCTTGCTTGCGATTACCCTTCAAACCCTTACCCATTTAAGGAAAAAATTCAATGTCAACCAGCTTGAAAAAATCCTCAGAAAATTTAACATCGTCGGAAATATCGAAGCCCTCACCAACTCAGAGGGAAGATATATTCTCAAATTCAAGAATGTTAACGCCTTCAGAAATAGAATCCTTGCGGAAGCTGAGAAAAGAGTGGAGCAAAATCTCTTCAGCATATTTCAGGGAGAAGTTCGGGAAAACGAACTAACCCCTCCAGAGCATACCCCCCGCACCGCAATAACCAAAGCCGCCATAAAATCCATGCCAATCGCCAAAGCATGGAAAATCATCGAGCAAAACGGCAAACTCTTTATCCGCACCCGTGGAAATTACGGATTCACCATCGAAGCCGTGGATTCGATCACGGAAGACGAGATTGCCTTCCGTGCTGGATATAATCGCGCCAAACGAGCTGACGAGGCCGTGTGGCGGGATCGTATGAGCACAGCGCAAGGAAGGCATCGTCAAAGGCGTAGGCGATTAGTTGAGAGCACCAAACCCACCGTGAACAGTGACCTGAGATAGGGGCTATAAAACCATGAAAAAACACAGTGCAGATAATGAACGTATCAAACGCAAGTATTTCGCCTATTTGAAGGAAGCCAAGCGGCACAGTGAGCCAACCGTTGATGCGGCTGCGAAGGCTTTAAGTCGATTTGAGGGTTATACCAGATATCGAGATTTCAAGGCATTTCACTTTGAACAGGCAATTGGGTTCAAGAAGCACCTTGCCGAACAGAAAGGTCAGCAATCCGGAGAGAAGCTGAGTAAGGCGACCTTGCATGCGACACTTACGCAACTCAAACGATTTTTCCAGTGGCTTGTGTGGCAACCTGGCTACAAGTCGCGTTTGCAGTATTCCGATGCCGAGTATTTCAATCTGTCTGACAAGGACGTGCGGGTAGCTACGGCGCAACGGGAACAAAAAGTCCCGACATTGGAACAAATCAAACATGTCATTAATATAATGCCGGCCGATACCGATATAGAACGCCGTAACCGCGCCCTTGTGGCATTTACGCTGCTGACTGGTGCGAGGGACAGCGCCATTGCCTCGATGAAGCTAAAACATGTCGATCTGATTTCGAACAGCGTCAACCAGGATGCACGGGAAGTTAAGACGAAATTCAGCAACACCTTCAACACCTTCGTTTGCCCGGTGGGCGAGGAAGTGCGCGGGATTGTGTCATCGTGGGTGTCATATCTACGGGATGAGAAGCTTTGGGGCAATGATGATCCACTATTTCCGGCAACATGCATTGCGCTGGGGGCTGCTCATCAATTTGAAGCGGCAGGACTGGCGCGGGATCATTGGAGCACTGCCTCGCCTATTCGTACAATATTTCGTGAAGCATTTGTCCGAGCTGGCCTGCCGTATTTCAACCCGCATAGCTTCAGAAATACCCTTGTCCGACTCGGCCAGGATGTCTGTACGACACCCGAACAGTTCAAAGCGTGGAGTCAGAATCTCGGGCATGAAAAAGTTTTGACGACTTTTCTGAGCTATGGCGAGGTTGCGTGCCAGCGCCAGGGGGAAATCATACGCGGTTTGGCGACACCACAACAGGCCATTCAACCGGATGCCAACGAAATAGCCGATGCAGTGTTTAAAAGATTGCGTGCCTCTGGTGTTGACATGCAGGGCAAGTGACGTGTCTTGCTAAAGGTCTGGTGTAATAACCTTCCGATCACCGAATTTGCAGAAAAGCATCTTCTGACTTGGTCCGTTCGAAGACAAACGGACGACCATTTTTTTCTGACGCGGACAGGGGGCACTTTAAATTTTGGGGGTGTTTTTGGGGGTATATTAATTTTTTAATTCGTAAATATTTATTAAAATCAGTTGTTTGAAGTATGTGTTTAATGGACTGCATCGCCACCAGTCGCATATAAAGCCCCTCAGACAATCTGTATGAGGGGCTTTTTTTATTCTCAAAAACACGGCCGCTCCTGATTCCCCTGTCCCGGTTGTTGAACCACGTTACATCGGTCTGTTTTCTGTAAAAAGGAATAAATTGGTCTGATATTGTATATTTGCTTGAATCTATAATGGATATTGTATAATAAAATAAAAACACTGAAACAGATGGCCGCCTGTAAATATTCAAATGCATTTTCGGTAAGGGTATGCGTCTGATCGAACTGTTTTTTAAAACGCTGGAGGGGATAACCATTTTCCAGAGATCGTTTCATGATGCAGGGTTTCGAAAAAATAATTGAGCAGAGAATACAAAAGGCGCAACGGGATGGAAAGTTCGATAACCTTCATGGGGCGGGAAAGCCGCTTGTAATTGAAGATGATCGTCATATTCCCGAAGAGCTCCGGCTGGCCTATAAAATCCTGAAAAATGAGGACTTTATACCGCCGGAAATCGAGTTGAAGAAAGAAATTAAAAAAACCGAGGATTTGCTGGTCGGAATGCCGGATACCGCTGCGAAGTATAAGATGCTAAAGAAACTTAACTTTCTTATTATGAAGTTGAATTCGTTTCGCAAAGGAACGGTGGCCTTTGATATGCCACAGCATTATCTGCACAAACTGGTTGATCGGGTTGAGGCATCTGCCGGAAACAGCGGGAAATAAGTCGTAAAAGAATTAAACATATGGATTGTGTATATCATGGTAAAATCGAAGAAACAAAAAGAAGGCAACGGAGTTGTTAAAAGTGTATTGACGGCCTATTTCATTATTCTGTTGCATCTGGTTCTCATCATGATCGTAGGATTGCTCGTTCTTTTCTTCCGTGGGATTGTCAATTACATGATCTGGGTTCTTCTGGGGGGGATTGCCATCGTTCTGGGTGTTATCTATTATTTTTTCAGACGGTTAAAATCCGAGGGGAAAGCAATTCGTGAAACACTGAATTCACCTGTATTCAGTAACCGAAATGTTGAAGTCAGTTTTCTGGGTGGTCTGGCATCCTGCAGAATCGGTCAGCCGCGTGATGATATGCCGACGCTGGATAGAGGACAGGCGAGATCTGTTATGCAATTGGAAGATCCTGAAACAATGCGCATCCGCCAACTCACGGAGCTCGGGCGAATGCTTGAGAAAAATTTCATCACGATCGAGGAGTTTAATAAGGCGAAAAATAAAATTTTACATTCCGATGAAACGATTGCATAAACATCTTCGTTCCGATATGAGCTGCTGACGGCCAATACCTGTAAGGGTATTGCCATTCTTGTCATTATCTGATTGAATCATCCACACCGTTTTTATATGGAGCAAGTCCTGACATCCGGGCGAATGCAGCGGGTGGGTAATTCGTATATCGGCATTGGGCCCATACCACAATATGGATTAAGATTATTTTAACGGACACCGAGAAGGTTATTATGAGAAAACGAACGGTTGCGCTTCTTTCCGGGGGGATATCTTCTGAACGGGAAGTATCATTAAAAAGCGGGGATCAGGTCTGCGAGGCGTTGGATAAAGAAAAATATGATGTGCGGCGGTATGATCCCGAATGCGACCTCAAGCGACTGGTTGATGAAGCGGCGCGTATCGATGTCGCGCTGATCATATTGCACGGTGAATTTGGCGAGGACGGGAGAATCCAGGGCCTGCTTGATCTTCTGAACATTCCGTATCAGGGCAGCGGTGTTCTGGGAAGTGCGACGGCAATGAATAAGCTTGTCTCAAAGCAGCTGTATGAGAAGGCAGGACTGCCGGTTCCCTCTTTTATCGCCTTTAATCGCGGTGACAGGGTTGAGCCTGAAGCCGTCATAAAGCAACTGGGGCTTCCCGTGGTCGTAAAGCCGGCCAGCAACGGGTCCAGTATCGGTATGTCAATTGCCAGAGCCGTCGATGATATTGTTCAGGCAGTGGAAAAGGCCTTTGAATATGATGAACTGATACTGCTTGAATCTTTTATCGAGGGCATTGAACTGACATGCGGGGTTATCGGTAATGACGCTGTAGAAGCGCTTCCGGTTATTGAAATTGTTCCGAAGCAGGGGCATGATTTTTTTGATTACCATGCCAAATATACCGCGGGAGAAACCAGCGAAATCTGTCCGGCCCGGATTGATGATGCGGTGGCTGAAAAGACAAAACAATATGCCGTAGCCGCTCATCAGGCGCTTTTTTGTTCCGGATACAGCCGAACAGATATGATCCTCAAGGGAGAGGATGTCTATGTGCTGGAAACAAATACCATTCCCGGCATGACAAAGACGAGCCTGTTTCCGTTAGCTGCGCAGGCCGGCGGGATATCGTTCGCTGATCTTCTTGACAAATTGATAGAACTTGGTATTCAAAGGCACGAAAGCATCCGGCAATTGAAACGATAACAGACTGCCATGCAGGCCTCGGGAACATGCTTGATGATGGAGCTCATTTGAAAAGGCCGGAACCGACGGCAATGGCCATTCATCAAAATAATGATTCCAGTTGAAATCCGATACTGAATTCAAAGGCCGGTTTTAGAAAGGGACATTTCATGAAAATCTTGATTATAGGTGGCGGTGGCAGGGAACATGCGCTGGCCTGGAAAATATCTCAAAGCCCCAGGGTGTCAAAAATTTACTGCGCCCCCGGAAATGCAGGGATCGCCGCTCTGGCCGAGTGCGTCCCCATAGGCGCCGATGATATTGACGGTCTGTTGGCATTTGCCGGGAAAAAACGTATCGACTTGACCATCGTGGGCCCGGAAGCACCGCTTTCAAGGGGTATAGTGGATATATTCGAAGAAAACGGCTTGAAAATTTTCGGGGCTTCCCGGAAAGCGGCCGAAATTGAATCCAGCAAATCCTTTGCCAAAAATCTGATGAATAAGTATGGTATCCCGACTGCCGAAGGACGGACGTTTACGCGTTATGAAGAGGCATATGCCTATATAACCGAGGTGGACTGGCCTGTAGTGGTCAAGGCGGACGGGCTGGCTGCGGGCAAGGGCGTGATCGTCTGCGATACAAAAGAAGAGGCCATTGTTGCACTGAATGAGATCATGAAGCATCACGCATTTGGTGATGCCGGTAACAAAGTGGTGATCGAAGAACGTTTAATGGGTGAAGAAGCCTCGTTTCTGGCGTTTACCGATGGGAAAACCGTTTTGGCCCTTCCGTCATCTCAGGATCATAAACCGGCATTTGATGATGATCTGGGCCCCAATACCGGCGGAATGGGGGCCTATTCTCCGGCACCGGTTGTCGATGCCTACATGCATAAAATCGTCATGAACGAAGTGATGATTCCGACGGTGAGGGCCATGGCTGCCGAAGGTCGCCCCTATAAGGGCGTACTATATGCCGGTTTGATGATCCATAACGACCGGTTGAAGGTCCTGGAATTTAACGGCCGGTTTGGAGATCCGGAGGCACAACCCCTGCTGATGCGGATGAAAACCGATCTGGTACCGGTCATGGAAGCCGTCATTGAAGAGCGGCTGGATCAGTGCACGCTTGAGATTGATGATCGTGCCTCTGTGTGCGTGGTCATGGCATCGGAGGGATATCCCGGTTCCTATCCGAAAGGGATTCGGATTTCGGGACTTGATAAGGCCGCGCAGTTGAAAGATGTTGTTGTTTTTCATGCAGGTACCGATTCAAAGGATGGTTCGATTGTAACCAGCGGCGGTCGGGTCCTGGGCGTGACCGCCCTGGGCGATACCATAGCGATGGCGATTGACCGGGCCTATGAGGCGGTAGCCGATATCCGCTGGGAAAATGTCCATTACCGGAATGATATCGGGAAAAAAGCATTGCGGCGCCTTGAAACAGCCCCGCAGGTGGGTATCGTCATGGGCAGTGACTCGGATCTGGACATTATGGAAGAGGCTGCGGGAATATTAAAACGATTCGCAATTCCCTATTCAATGACAATTGCCTCGGCGCACAGAAGTCCTGAAAAGGCCATGACGTTTGCCTCTGGTGCGCGAAAACGCGGTATGAAGGTGATTATCGCAGGCGCCGGCCATGCGGCTCATCTTGCCGGTGTGATGGCGGCAAAGACGACGCTGCCGGTTATCGGCGTTCCCATTGATTCGTCATGCCTGAACGGGATGGATTCGCTTTTGTCCACGGTTCAGATGCCCCCGGGAATCCCGGTGGCCACGGTTTCCATCGGCAGGCCGGGTGCCAGAAATGCAGCGCTTCTGGCCGTGCAGATGCTCTCTCTTTCGGATCCCGAGCTTGAGCGTCAGCTGGACGCCTACAAACAGGAAATGGCCGCGGAAGTTGAACGAAAAGATAAAAAACTTAACACCTGCATTTAATGTGAAAGATGTCAATCCCAGGCTGATCCGGCCGGAACTGATCCGGGAGGCAGCCGCCATGATCAAAGATGGCAGGGTCGTTGTGTTCCCGACCACCGGGCTGTACGGCCTGGGGGCAGATGCGTTAAATCCGGAAGCGGTCGATAAGGTCTTTAACATCAAGCTTCGACCGTATCAGAATCCGATACTGGTGCTGATCGAGAAACGATGCGATCTTGACCGGCTGGTTCAGAAGGTGCCGCCAGCTGCCGTCCGGTTGATGGATTATTTCTGGCCCGGCGCGGTTACCATCGTATTCGGGGCTAAAGAAAATCTGCCGGCGAATCTGACCGCCGGAACCGGCAGAATCGGGGTGCGCATGCCCGGACATCCGGTGGCCTTTGAGCTGGTAAAAGCAGTCGGAGGCCCCATCACCGGAACCAGCGCGAATATTTCCGGCCAGCCGGGCTGTTCAGATATTTTGCAGCTGGCCCCGTCTATCGCTGAACGGGTGGACCTGATTCTGGATGCCGGAGCGCTTGCCGGCGGGAAAGGATCTACCGTGATCGATGTCACCGAACACGAGCCCCGGGTTCTGAGAGAAGGTGCCGTATCGGAAAGAGATGTTTTTGTTGTTTTAAACCAAAATCAAACTCAATTATATTGACAACAACCGGAAATTTTGGTTATAGGTTAAAAATTAACGCCGGAGTGGTGGAATTGGTAGACGCAGAGGACTCAAAATCCTCCGCCAGCAATGGTGTGCGAGTTCAAGTCTCGCCTCCGGCACCAGCAAATATAAGGGGTTAGCCGTTCTGGCTAATCCCTTTTTTAGTTATACACAGTCGAGAGCCGAGCTGGCATCACTACAACCGCATTCATGTCATATCTTTTACCACGGAACACACGGAAAATTCAGCGGTGCAGCATTCTTTCGTCCGCTGAGGTGCCTTGGGCAATACAGATTCAGCCAAATATTGTGTATCAGCCAGAAGCTGCTTCGAAAATTACTGGATGGATTGACCTGCCTTTTTCCCATGGGGCCTGTATCAATAATTTTTTGGTATTTTGAACCTTTTTAAGTGCTTCTTCTGGTGAATAACCAAGTGCGGAACGCCATGGAGGTCAAAAATTTCGCTCATATACCCACCGGCTTCTTTTGAATAAAAATATGGGCTTGATCATAACTGCGGCCACTATGTCACGGAGTCTGTCCCGCCCCTTGCCGGCTTCTCCAGCACGATCCGGGGGATGCCGGCCCCATGAATCTAAAGCGCAAAAACTCGGCACGCCTCAAAACGCCTCAAACAGTTTGCGCTTCTTAACGCTTCATGGTCCCGACATCTTTTCCCCGGATCGCGCCATGTCGTACGCCGGCAACGGGCGGGACTTCGAGGCTATGCACAGCAAAATATGGCCGCAGTTATGATCAAGTCCTAAAAAAATATATATATGATAATTTCGCATTAGTCTTTCTCTCCCCAAAACTGATGAATCTGTTCGCTGTTGTAAACGATTAAATATTGATTTAAACTGGCCATAGTGTCCCTGACTGATTCATAGCCTTTGATATATACCCCTCTCTTCGTATTTGACGCTTCGCCAGAGACGTTTGACCATGACGTTGTCAAGTGCTCGGCCCTTGCCGTCCATGCCGAGTGCGATCTTATTATTTTCCAAAATAGACGTAAATTCAGTACGGGTGAACCCGGTTCCCTGATCGGTATTGAATATATCGGGTTTCCCCTGGCATAAGGGCCCCGGAAAAAATAAATCCCACAGAGTCTTGTTTGCCTTTTCGGAGGCTCACATACCCGCTTGTCTGTCCGTCTCCTGCGTTGCATCAAAGAGCACGTACAAACTGAAATAATAAAGTTTTAGTATGGCTGATAAAATTAAACTGGACATCATCTCAGATGTCGTTAGTCCCTGGTGTATTATTGGATTCAAATGTTTGGGAAAAGCCTTCTCCGAAATGGGAATACAAGACATGGCTGAGCTTAAATGACAGCTCTTGGGAACTCAATCCAAATATGCCTGCAGAAGGAGAAGCTATGCCTGATCATTGAGTCGATAAATATGGCACGACTCCGGACGACAATATCCGCACATAGCTGATATGACTGATTTTGGCGTAGAATTTTGATTTAATTCTGAATTTTTGGGTGTGATGTAAATATTAAAGGAGGAATGAATTTATGGCAATTTCTCTTGCATTCGATGTATACGGAACAATGATAGACACCTCAGGGATTGCCACAGCCTTAGAGAGGATCATTGGTGACCCGGCCAGTGCTTTATCGCAGGTCTGGCGTGAAAAACAGCTCGAATACTCATTCAGGCGCGGACTTATGCAGAACTACCAGGACTTTTCGGTCTGTACGGAACAGGCGCTTGACTATGCATGTCTATTATTTGGAATAAAAATTACACTGAACCAAAAAAAGAGCCTTATGGATGGCTATAAAATTTTGCCACCTCATTCTGATGTTGAAGAAGGCTTGTCGAGGTTGAAATCTGCTGGATTCCGGATGTTCGCATTTTCAAATGGTCGCGCAGATGATGTTCATATTTTGCTTAAAAATGCTCATATCGAAGGCTATTTTGAAGGCATCGTCAGCACAGACGATATTAAAAGCTACAAACCAAATCCAGGTGTTTATGCACATTTTCTGCGTCAATCCAAATCAATTGGTTCCGAGGCATGGTTAATTTCAAGTAATCCTTTTGATGTTATCGGGGCGATTTCTGCCGGAATGCGCGCAGCGTGGGTCAAACGGTCCCCCAAAGTCATATTTGACCCGTGGGGGATTGAACCAACGATCACTGTGGGTGGAATAATTGACCTTTATGAATTTCTAAGCCACTCAGGCAATCCGGTCTGACATCAAAACCGAATGTATCTGAAGTTTTGGGATATTGGGTTAGAAGCAAGTGTCCCGCTGCTTTTATCGCCGGCTGCGTCCCGCCCCTTGCCGGCTTCTCCAGCACGATCCGGGGGCTGCCGGAACGATGAAGCTGAAGCGCAAAAGCTCGGCGCGCCTCAAACAGCTTGTGCTTCTTAACGCGTCATAGTTCCAGCATCTTTTCCCCGGATCGCGCAATTTCGTACGCCGGGAACGGGCGGGACTCCGCAGTTGCATTTCAGGGCTATGGCCGAAATTATGATCGAGCCCAATAAAGGGCTTGATCATAACTGCGGCCATAAGGTCGTGAGGAACGTCCCGGCCGTTTCCGGCTTCTCCAGCACGATACGGGGGGATGCTGGTGCCATGAAGCTGAAGCGCAAAAACTCGGCAAGCCTCAAACAGTTTGCGCTTCTTAACGCTTGATGGCCCCGGCATCTTTTCCCCCGATCGCGCCATGTCGTACGCCGGCAACAGCCGGGACTTCGAAACTACACGTAAGAGAATATGGCCGCAGTTATGATCAAGCCCTAAAAGGAAACTATTTGCTTAGGGGACATCTCTCCTGACACAGGGGGTGGCCGCTTTTATGACCAACCCCAAGAAATTGAAATAAGTTCGATTTTGAAAATAACCCCATAGTAACCTCAAAATAAAAAAACCCGGCCCTGATATATTATATCAGGGCCGGGTTTTTGCGGTTTAAACGATACCATTTAAAACCGGCATCCCCTGAATTGTCTGAACGTCATATCCAGAACAACGAGGATTGAAACTCAATATTAATCAGTATTTATTTAAAATTAATACGATTACTCTTTATTCATTCGATCGTTTAAATACAGCACATATTCGATCATGGCCGAATATCCGTTTCGAATGCTTTTAAATGGGGTCTTTTTACCGTTTGAACTGATGGCATTGTTCCCCTTGTTGGCGGTCTGTCTTACTGTCTTACGCATTGCTTGTCTTACGCTCCTGATTGTTTTGATGTTTAAATTTATTTTAATGAGTGTTTATTTACCCATACTTAGAAAATATAATCATTTTTTTCAATATTGCAATTGTTGCTTACATATATTCACCCCGAACGACTCTTTTCGTGGGTCTGAACGTCATATCCAGAAAAACAAGGATTGAAACTCAATATTAATCAGTATTTGTTTAAAATTAATACGGCTACTCTTTATTCATTCGATCGTTTAAATACAGCACATATTCGATCATGGCCGAATATCCGTTTCGAATGCTTTTAAATGGAGTCTTTTTACCGTTTGAACTGATGGCATTGTTCCCCTTGTTGGCGGTCTGTCTTACTGTCTTACGCATTGCTTGTCTTACGCTCCTGATTGTTTTGATGTTTAAATTTATTTTAATGAGTGTTTATTTACCCACATTTTGGAAATATAATCATTTTTTTCAATATTGCAATTGTTGCTTACATATATTTCATCACCGAACGACTCTTTTCGTGGGTCTGAACGTCATATCCAGAAAAACAAGGATCGAAAATTCAGTTTGTGGCTTATATACCTCGGTTAACTCATCGTCAAGACAAAAATTGAGTTTTTTTAGGTGTATTTTTAAGCTGAGAAATAGCCTGCAATAGGAAGAAATTACAAAAGCAGGTTGATTGTGCAATCCATCTATGATCTGCGTATCGAGTGAAGCATCCGCGTACGATAAGTGGAGCGCGGAGCGGCTCACTTATCAGGTGGGGAAGAGTATTATGCAGAACTGGCACGAGCCTGTCGTGTTACGCAACAATTATATACACATGGCATTTGTTCCGATGGCCGAAACTGACCGCATATCCGATTAAAAGACGCCGCATCAGTACAGCAAGTCCGCAAGGGATTTGATGTATCACGTACATCCGGGCAATAAAGCAGTGCTTCGGTAACTGAAAATTTGCGCGTGCCATTAAATTTTTTCTTCGAATCAATTGCTGATCCGGATGTTAGTCGATACTTTCTGAAAGCCGCTTGAGGGAATACATCCCGGAAAGCCCCTTCACGGGTTTTGGTTTTTTTCATTTTTCGATTGAAACAGGTGCCTGAAATTCTGGTAGTGCCGCAAGACAAACTCGCGGGAGCCGATGATACCAGAATCGGTAAAATACCGGGTCCGATAGCAAAAACGGGGCTTGATCATAACTGCGGCCATATTTTGCTGTGCGTAGTCTCTGAGTCCCGCCCATTGCCGGCATCCCCCGGATCGTGCTGGAGAAGTCGGCAATGGGCGGGACGGACCCCGTGACATTGTGGCCGCACTTATGACCAACCCCCATTTTTTCATAATTATCCTTTTTCAGCGTTTAATATCTATCAGGTGCTCTGGCATCCTTTTTCCCGGATTGTGCAATGTCGGATGCCTGGAACGGACGGGACTTCGAAATTACACGTAAGAGAATATGACCGCAGTTATGATCAAACCCGATTTTTCTTAAATGGAACATACCGGAATTTATTTTTTTTTTTTAAATCTGTGAAAATCTGTGGACAAGATTTTTAATCTGCACTCATGGTTGCGGTTTTCTCATAAGGTTTTTAAGGTGATGGTAACTGCAAAGCCTTTGGGCTTCAGGTTGCGGGCAGAGACCGTTCCCTGGCAGGTTTCAACGCAGGTTTTCACGATTGCCAGTCCAAGGCCGACACCACCGGAATTCCGATCTCGGGAAGGTTCGGGGCGGAAGAAAGGCTCGAAAAGTTGATCAAGCAGATCTTCGGCAACACCGGGGCCGGTGTCCCTCACCTCTATTGCGATCTCATCTTTGTTCTTTTCGGCGGAAATATAAATCGCTCCGGCATCTCCGGCATATTTGACGGCATTTCTTATAAGATTGGCAAGTGCCCGGGTCAACAGCTCGGCGGATGCAACAACGCGGATTTCGGGATCTACGTTTGCGATGATTTTAACCTCCGGCAGGTTCTCCCGCTTTACCGCCTCTTGAACCACAGGAAGCAGATCGATTGATTCCAGCAGGATCGTTCTCGTTTTCATTTCTGCCCGCGAAAAGGCGAGCAGCTCGTTGACCAGTTTGGACATGTGGTCAACATCCTCCATTACCTCAACCACCCGCTGTCGGTTATCCCCCTGCACGCGCTGTTCCAGTGCACCGAGGCCGAATTGAATCCGGGCGATGGGAGAGCCCAGTTCATGGGCTACATCGCCTAAAAATCGTTTCTGGCCCTTCACGAAATCGGACAACCGTGAGGTCATGTGGTTTATCGCTTTTGCCAGACGTCCGATTTCATCGCCCCGGGGTTCGTGGATAGCCACATCAAAGCGTCCTTTGGCAATTTCTTCGGTTGCGCGGGTCATGCGGGTCAGGGGCCGAGTGATGTTTTTGACCATCGGAATCCAAAACAGAACCGAAATCAGTATCACCGTTCCTGCGACGATCATCCAGGGAAGGGGGTCGAAAAAAAAACCATTTCCCGTTATGGAATCTGAAACAGCCAACAGCAGTGCCGGGGCAGGATGGCGCAATGGACCAGGTGACACCGGAATGCCAATTCCTGTCCAGTAACGGGTCGGATGCTTTGTCCGCATCGTCAAACGGGGCCTTTGATCAAGCTCAACGGCGCGTAAGGGTGGATTTTTCTTGGTGATTTTTTTTAGAAATTCATCGTCACCATCAACCTTGTGCTGTTTCAGATGCCTTGGAGGATCGTCGATCAAAGAGGGCGGGGGAAACCGGCCAGGGTGAGGGGAGCGTTGCAAAGCGCCCGTCACTCTTGCAGTTATTTCTTCAGGCAGCTGCATATCTTTTGAAAAGAAGCGGGAACCATCTTCAAGAATAAGCGCAAAATCCACCTGGTGGATCTGTGAATGCCTGGCAAGTATATCCGGCCAGTTCGCCGGCAGCGTCTGGTTCAGATCATGGGAAATCAACATTCCGGCGGTGCGCAGGCGATTGGAGCCCTGTTTTCCGAAAATCGCATGCAGATCCACCTGGGGCTGGAAGGCAAAAAATAACGATAGGGCCGCGATTACCAGAATCAGGTTTAAAAAGAACCAGGACAGAATTTTTGCAAATAAAGAGGACACTGGTTTCATGATTTCTCATCTCCCGGATAATTGAACATATATCCGGCGGTCCGAACCGTCTGGATGAATCCGGGCTTGCGGGGATCTTCTCCAAGCTTGCGTCGCAACGAGGAGATGTGGACATCGATGGAGCGGTCAAAAACATCGTAGCTCCTGCCGGCCACGGCATCCAGGAGCTGATCCCGGGTCAGAACCCGGCCGGGGGATCTGGCCAGGCTGGTCAACAGATCGTATTCAACCGGCGTCAAGTTCAGTGGGGTTGTCCCTAAACGGGCCGTTCGGGAGCCAGGGTCGATTTTTAGCTCCCCGAATATCAAGCTTTTATCCGCTGGCGCTGTCTCAGCCTGATGTCCGGATGTGGTATGGCGGCGGGTAACGGCGCGAAGGCGTGCTAAAAGTTCACGTGAGGAGAAGGTTTTGGGAAGATAATCATCTGCCCCCATCTCAAGGCCTACGATTCTGTCGGTTTCTTCACCCAGCGCACTGAGCATCAGAACCGGTATGTTTGATTCTCTGCGCAACCGTTTTAAAACCTCAAATCCGTCCATACCGGGCATCATAACATCGAGAATCACCGCTTGATAGTCACCGGCCTGGATCATTTCCAGCCCCCGGGCTCCCGTGTGGGCCGCCTCTACATCGTAGCCCATGGGCTCCAGATAGTCTGCCACAAGCCGACACAGCTTTTGGTCATCATCAATGATTAATATTTTCAGTTTTGTCAGTAAAGTGTCCGGATGCGTCATGATTATCCCCGCTTTATTTATTCAACTCAATGATCTCAATTATTTACAGCATTTATAACACCAAGGCAATCCACTTTACAAACTCTTTACAATTTTGTCCCTGAACCACAAACTTTCTTTACATTCGTCGGCTATTTTAATTTTAAATCCGAAGCTATACGGATGAAAATGTGGCCGAAGATATGATCAAGCCCGAAAAATATTATGGTGACAACAGAAAAGAAAAATCAGGGGTGGGTTCGTTTGAGAAATAGCAGGATGGAAATCAGAAACGAAAATACTTTAAGGTGCGCTGAGCCGTCGATTGGGCGGTCGTGGGCCCGGGTGGTGCTGATAGTTATGATGGTGGCGTTGGCCTCGGGTTGCAGCCCGGTGATTCATTCGCTCAAGACACCGGTTGCGGTTCCGGAACAGTTCTCCGAATCCGGCACTTCGCCGTTGTCTGACAAGTGGTGGAAATCCTTTGATGATCCGGTGCTGAGCGGGCTCATCGATCAAGCGTTGATAAATAACTTCGATCTTAAGACTGCCTGGGATCGCCTCCGTCAGGCCCAGGCCCTGGCGCGCAGTGCCGGGGCGGATCTTTTCCCGTCGCTCGATGTCGAGGTCGAGAACTCGCGAAACCGTTTCCGCGAATACGGCGAGACAGATGAAGGCCACAGCTATTCCCTGGGGCTTGCCGCCAGTTACGAGCTGGACCTGTGGGGACGGATCCAATCCAGTCGCGATGCTGCCGCATTTGAAGCACAAGCCAACGCGCAGGACCTCCGGGCAGCGGCCCTGACCCTCTCAGCCCAGGTAGCCGGTACCTGGTATCAGTTGGTCGAACAGTACGGGCAACTGGAACTGCTGGATGCGCAGATTGTTACCAATGAAAAGGTTCTCGAGCTGGTGACGTTGCAGTTCCACACCGGCCAGGTCGGCATCGCCGATATGCTGCAACAGCGGCAACTGGTAGAGGCCAACCAGGGAGAAAAAGCCCAGGCGCTGGCCCAGGCCACGGTTTTGGAGCACCAATTGGCAATCCTGCTCGGATATCCGCCCCGGCAGAAAGTGGCGCCGCAGGTTGCAGCGTTGATAAACCTGCCGCCAATGCCACAATCGGGTCTGCCTTCCGAATTGATACAACGCCGTCCGGATATCCGCAGCGCTTATTTTAGTGTTCTGGCGGCTGACAGCGACCTGGCTGCGGCCATTGCCGACCGCTTTCCCACGCTGAGCCTCACCGCCGGGGTAGACACCTCGGGTGTGCACACCCGGGATCTGTTTGACAACTGGCTGGCAACGCTGGCCGCCAATCTGGTGTCCCCGATTATCGATGGGGGCTTGCGCAAGGCCGAGGTCGACCGGACCCGTGCCGTCGCCGCCGAAGCGCTGCATACCTACGGCCAAACCATTCTCGATGCTCTGGGAGAGGTGGAGGACGCTCTGGTTCAGGAACAGCGCCGGCGCGATCTCATCGCCAGCATCGACAAGCAGCTGACGCTGGCCGGTCAGGTTATTGAGCGGGTGCAGGACAGATATCTCCAGGGGACGGTGGAGTACCAGCGGGTGCTTGATGCGCTGCTCTCCCGGCAGACCCTTCAGCGGAGCCTTTTGACCGCCAAACGGGATCTGGTGCAGGATCGTATCGATCTGTGCCGGGCTCTCGGTACGGGGTGGGCGCTGGAGCGGCCGGAACAGAATTAGTCCAACGCTTATACAACTATAGATAAATAACGCCCGTTCACTTGACGGAAGAACGTCCGAGTAAAGAGAAAAGGCAAAAGGTGAAACAGATGCTGTCAGAACAAGAAATATTAATTCCCAATAATCATAAAATACCCGGGGCGGGGACTGAAAGCCGCCGCCAGCGGCGCTGGAAAAACATTGTTTTCCGTGGTCTGCTGCCGCTGGTGGTAATCGCCGCATCCGTGGCCGTCTCCCTCTGGCTGATGGAAACCGGGCCTCAGGCAAAATCGGGACCCCGGACGCGAAACGCGACCCTGGTGTCAATCAGGACTGTGGATTACGGTCCCCAGCAGACGGTTATTTCCGGCATGGGGACCGTTGCCGCCGCCTGCAGTGTTGAATTGAAGCCGCAGGTTAATGGCGAGATCATCGAATTGAACGGTAATCTGGTGCCCGGCGGCCATTTTCGTAAGGACGAGATGCTGCTCAAGATCGATCCCACCGACTACCGTCTGACCGTGCGGGAACTTGCCACCGATGTGGCCAAAGTCGAGTCAGACCTGCAGTTGGAGCAGGGCAATCAGCTTATCGCTCAAAAAGAATACAACCTGTTGGGTGAAACAGTCAGCGACCAGGAAAGGGCTTTGATGCTGCGCCGGCCACAGTTGGAAAATCTGCGGGCCACCCTGGAAGCGGCCCGGGCAAAGCTTGATCAGGCCCGGGTTAATCTTGCACGCACCGAGATCAAGGCCCCGTTCAATGCCGTGGTCCAGTCACGAGAGGTAAATCAGGGTACCCGGGTTAGCGAATCCACCGTACTGGCTACCCTGGTCGGCACCGATGCCTACTGGGTGGAAGTATCGGTGACGGTGAGTCAATTGCGCTGGATCCGCATTCCGCAAACCGAGAAGGATCCGGGGTCGCTGGTAAAAATTTATGACTCGGCTGCCTGGGGCGACGGGGTCTATCGGCAAGGCCGGGTGATTCGGCTGGAAGCGGGCCTGGAGGAGCAGGGGCGTATGGCGCGACTGCTGGTCCAGGTGGAAGATCCCCTGAGTCTGCAGGCAGATAGTGCGGGCCAGCCCCGCATGTTGATCGGCGCTTACGTACGGGTGGAGATTCAGGGTCAGGCGGTGCCCCTGGCTGCGGCCATCGAGCGTGAGTTCATCCGTAACGGCAGCAGCGTATGGGTCATGGATGCCGAAGGGCGCCTTGCGATCCGCCCGGTTAAGATCGCCTTTCGGGGAATGGATCGATTATTGATCACCGGTGGCATTGAGCCGGGGGAACGACTGGTCATCACCGACCTGGCCGCGCCTGTGGAAGGGATGTCCCTGCGTACCGCGGATGACACAGCCGGCCGGGCCGCAACAAGGCTTACGGACATACAGGAGGACCGGTCATGAGTGACAGTCGAATTTCGCAAGCCCGTGGTCCTATCTCCTGGATGGTGCATAACCGGGTCACACCGAACCTGCTGATGATTTTCCTGCTGCTGGGCGGACTGTTCATGACCACCCGCATCAAACAGGAAGTTTATCCCGAGTTTGACCTGGACATGGTGACGATCAGCGTCGCCTACTCGGGGGCCAGCCCCGAAGAAGTCGAGCAGGGGATCATCCTGGCCGTGGAGGAGGCCATCCGTGCCATCGACGGGGTCAAAGAACTGACCGCCACTGCTACCGAGGGCAACGGAACGGTCAATGCCGAGCTGGAAGAGGGGGGTGACCAGCAGAAAATCTACCAGGAAATTAAACAGGAGATCGATCGGATCACCACGTTTCCCGAAGATGCCGATGAGCCACAGGTCTCCCTTGCCACTCATCTTCGGGAGGTGCTTGCCATCGATCTTTATGGTGATGTACCGGAAATGGCACTGCGCGGGACGGCTGATCAGGTGCGTGACCGGTTGTTGCAAAATTCGGATATCACCCAGGTCGAGCTGGCCGGGGCTCGGGACTATGAAATTCTGGTTGAAGTGCCTCAGGAGCGTTTGCGGGCTTACGGTCTGACCCTGACCGGGATCGCCCAGACCATTGATAGCGCATCGACCGATATTCCCGGCGGTTCGGTTGATACGGCCGGCGGGGATATCCTGCTGCGGATGAAAGACCGTCGCGACTGGGCCGTTGAGTTTGCCCGGATTCCGATCGTTACCACTGCCGACGGCAGCGTGGTGTATCTGGAAGATATCGCAGATGTGCGTGAAGATTTCGAGGACAGCGACCGGTCCGCCGCTTACGACGGACATCCCTGTATCGGTATTGATGTTTACCGGGTCGGAGACCAGACTCCCATGGGCGTTGCCGGGGCGGTTCGCACAACCATGCGTGAAATCGAGCAGGACCTGCCCGCCGGTATCGAGTGGCACATCAGCCGCGATCAATCCGAGGTCTACCAGCAGCGTCTGGAACTGCTGCTGAAAAACGCCTTCATGGGATTGTCGCTGGTACTCGTGATGCTCGGGATTTTTCTGGAATTCAGGCTGGCCTTCTGGGTCACCATGGGCATCCCCACCGCCTTTCTCGGCAGCCTGCTCTTTTTGCCTGCCATGGGGGTGTCGATCAACATGATCTCCATGTTTGCCTTTATCGTTGCACTGGGGATTGTGGTGGATGATGCCATCGTTGCCGGCGAGAATATCTACGAGTACCAGCAGCAGGGAATGAGCTTTGCGCAGGCTGCAGTTCTCGGGGCCCGGGATGTGGCGGTGCCCATTGCCTTTTCCATTCTGACCAACGTGGTGGCTTTTCTGCCCCTTTTTTTTATTCCCGGGGAAATGGGAAAGGTCTGGAAAGTTATTCCCCTGGTGGTTATTACTGTTTTTCTTATTTCCTGGATCGAATCACTGCTGATTCTGCCGGGCCACCTGGCCCACGTCAAGCGCCGTTTGTCCAGTCAGCGGACCCATCGCCTGCAACGCTGGCAGCAGGGGTTCACCCGGCAGGTGGCCCGTTTCATCGACAGGGCCTACGGCCCCTTTCTGGATCTTTGCATCCGCTGGCGGACCCTGACTGTGGCCCTCGGTCTGGCAGCGCTGATCGTGGTGATCAGCTACGCGCTCAGCGGCCGCATTGGCTTGATCATGATGTCACGGGTCGAGTCGGATACGGCCAAGGTGACTGCCGTTCTCCCTGTGGGAAGTCCTATGGGCAAGGTCGTGGCCGTTCAGGACAGGCTGGCCAACGCCATGGAAGCGGTGGCCACCGAAAACGGGGGCGATCGACTGCTTAAGGGGGTGTCTTCCAGGATCAAAGAAAACCAGGTGGAAGTAAGGGCCTACCTCACTGTTTCCGGGGTCCGCCTTTTGAACACCAGC